>JANWJX010000013.1 GCA_025451725.1 Allostellaceae bacterium | reverse complement strand
GTCGCCTGGACGAGCCGGGAAATCGGCGGCAAGGACGGGCTGTTGCGGCGTCTTACGAACGAGGAAGCCGCCGCGCTCGACGAGCTTGCCGCGCGGAATCGCGACAAGAAGGCGACGTCGATCGCCCGTGCCGATTTCGACCATCCCGCGATCGCTGCGCTGATGGCGGAGACGCGGCGCGCGCTGCTCGATGGGCACGGCGCGATCATCCTCAAGCATCCCAACCTCAACCGCGCCCGTCTCGACGATTACGAACGCATCTATTGGGGGCTCGGCACCCATCTCGGCACCGGCGTCGCGCAAAGCAGCCGGGGCGACAAGATCGGCTATGTTCAGAAAGAGGAAAACAATCCGACCGGGCGCGGCTATCTCGGCGACCAGGAGCTGCGGCCGCACACCGATTTTCACGAAATCATGTCGCTCGCCTCGGTCGAATGCGCGGCGGAAGGCGGCCTGTCCGGCCTTGTCAGCTCCGTCGCGCTCCACAACGAAATGGTGGCGACGCGGCCCGATCTGCTGCCCGCGCTCTATGAGGGATTTTATCACGGCTACAATCCCAAGGCCGGCACGGTCGGGCCGAAAGTGTCGGCGCATAAGGTGCCGGTGTTCTGTTACGTCGACGGGCAGGTGAGTTGCTATTACCACACCATCTTCATGCGCTTCGCGTCGGAGATATTGGGCCAACCCTTTCCGCCGGAACTGGCCGAAGCAATGGCGTATCTCAATCAGCTCGCGGTGCGTCCCGACATCCAGGCGAATTTCATGCTCGAGCCGGGCGAGATGCTGTTCTGGCATAACTGGAAGAATTTTCATTCGCACCCAGTTCCGCAACGCGCCGGGACAAAACCGGTTGCTATTGCGGCTGTGGGTGAATATCGAGAACGGTCGCCACGTCGCGCCGGAGATCGCCGAGCGCGCGAAACTGATGGACCGCGACCACGGCGAGCGCGTCGCGGCATAACCAAATCGAGGGAGCACGATGATCTACGAACTGCGCGTCTATCGCTGCGTGCCGGGCCGGCTGCCGGCGCTGTTGAAGCGTTTCGAGACCAACACGCTGCGCATCTGGGACAGGCTCGGCATCAAACAGGCCGGGTTCTGGACGCAGATGGTCGGCGACGCCAACGGCGACCTCTATTACCTGCTGCAATGGGAATCGCTGGCCGAGCGTGAGCGCAAATGGGACGCGTTCATCGCCGACAAGGAATGGATCGAGAAGCGCGCCGAGAGCGAGCGCGACGGGCCGATCGTCGCCAATGTCGCCAACCAGTTCCTCAAGCCCACCGCGTTCTCGTCGGTGAAATAATCCGATGAGGTTCCTGGTGCTCGGCGCCGGGGCGATCGGCGGCTATTACGGCGGGCGATTGCTCGAAGCCGGCGGCGACGTCACTTTCCTGGTGCGGCCCCGGCGCGCGGCGCAACTGGCCGAGCATGGTCTGGTCATCAAGAGCGCCGCCGGCGATTTCCGTTCGGCGGTGAAATCCGTGACAACGGCCGACTCCGCGTATGACATCGTGCTGCTGACCTGCAAGTCGTACGATCTCGACAGCGCGCTCGACGCCATCGCGCCGGCGCTCGGACCCGACAGTGCGGTGCTGCCGCTCCTCAACGGCATCGCGCATCTCGATGCGATCGCGGCGCGGTTCGGGGCGCACCGCACGATGGCGGGCTGCGCCTATATCTCGACCGCGCTGCTGCCGTCGGGCGAGATCCAGCATTTCGACCGCATGGACATTCTTCAATTCGGCGAGCTCGACGGTCGCGAAACCGCGCGGCTCGCCGCGTTGGCCGCGCTGTTCGCCAAGGCGAAAACCAACGCCGCCGCCAGCACGACTATTCTGCAATCCATGTGGGACAAATGGATGACGCTGGCGGGCGCCGGCGCGGCGCTGACCCTGGTGCGCGGCAATGTCGGCGACCTGCTCGACGCGCCCACGGGAATGGATTTGCTGCGCACCATCTTCGACGAGTGCGGTTCGGTGGCGACCGCGTATGGCTATCCCCCCTCGCCCGCGGTCGGCGCGATGGTCGCCAGCGCGCCGCAGCGCCGCGGCTTCATCACCTCGATGACCCGCGACCTGATCGAGGGCCGCCGCACCGAGGGCGATCACATTATCGGCGACCTGGTCGCGCGCGCCGCGGCCAAGAACATCCCGGTGCCGACCCTGCGCGCCGCCTTGACCAATCTTCAGGTTCACGAAGCGCGGCTCGGGCGCGCCTAGTTGTCGACCGACCGCACCCCGGCCACGGATTAATCAAACTTCATTCACATTTCATCTTGGCCCGGGGATAGGCCCTCGAAGGCGGCCATAAAACCGACATACGGTCATCCCGACCCATTCAAGGAGTAGTATCGATGAACGCCTTCAAGACCTCGGTTTCCGCCCTGGCGCTTGTGGCATTGGCGGCCGGCGGTATCGGCGCCGCGACGCTGGCGCCGGCCTCGGCCCAGACCAACCAGACCACCCAGGCCGCGCCCGACAAGGCCGGCCATCACCAGCACCGCAAGTTCGACCCCGCGGCTCGTGCGCGCATGACCGAAGGCCGCATCGCCTACGTCAAGACGGTGTTGGGCATCACCCCGGCGCAGGAACAGGCCTTCAACAGCCTCGCCGACGCGATGCGCGCCAACGCCAAGGAGCGGATGGCCGCGTTCGAACAATGGCGGGCGAATCGCGACAAGCCGAAGAACGCGGTGGAGCGCCTCGAAATGCGCGCGGAGATCGGCAAGCTGCGCGTCGCCGGCGCCGAGCGCGTGCTGACCGCGTTCAAGCCGCTCTATGCCTCGCTGACCCCGGACCAGCAGAAGATTGCCGACCATATGTTCGCCGGCCACTTCCATCGCGGCGGCATGCATGGCGGCCATCATCGCGGCTAACTGACGCGCAAAGCCAAGTACAAGGCGGATCTTGCTTCCTCCCCGCCTTGGGCCGGGCCATCGGCAACGATGGCCCGGTTCTTGTTTGGCCGCGATGCGGGCAAATCCGCCCACTTTTCGCCGTTCCCGCGAAAGCGGAAATCCAGCGGGAGCGACTGGCTTGTCGTTCTGGGTCCCTGCTTTCGCAGTGACGACGTTAAATTCGATAGCTGGTGCGGTCGAGAAGACTCGAACTTCCACGGGATTTCTCCCACAGCGACCTCAACGCTGCGCGTCTACCAATTCCGCCACGACCGCGAATGTGATGGCCGCGCTGCTTACCAAATCCGGCCCCGAGGGGCAAGGCTACCCGGCGAGGAACGACCGATTTCCCGGGCTCACACTTCGCGAGTATCGAGAATCAGCACGTCGGCGCCGCCCGTGGCGAAGGTCGGCACGTCGGCGCCGGCCGCCTGCCCTTCCGGGCTTCCCATGCCCTTCTGGAGCGCGGCAATATCGTCGAAATGGAGGATCGCGATCAGATGCAGGCCAGACGGGCCTTGCGGGGTCATGATCGGGCCTTTGTTGACTTCGTATTTGCGCAGCCCCGGAATCTTCTTCGCCAGCGGCACGTGCTTCTCGAAATAATGCCTGTCGAACGCGGCGGTATCCTTCGGCGTCTTGTATTGGACCACGACCCGAGCCATTCCCGTCTCCCTCGATTGAATGCGGTGGATCGTATCGCAATCGCGCGGCATCGGTAAAAAATTTGCGCCGCCGCGCGACGCACGCCATCTTCTAGCCATGGGCGAGATCGAATGGCGCACCAGCCGCGAGCCGGTAGCCTATCCCGACGCGGTGGCGACGATGGAGCAACGGGCCGCCTCGATCCGCGCCGGAACCGCGCCCGAGCTGGTGTGGCTGCTGGAGCACCCGGCGCTCTATACCGCCGGCGCCGGCACCGATGAGCGCGACCTGCTGCTGCCCGATTTCCTGCCGGTCTACCGCACCGGGCGCGGCGGCAAGCTGACCTATCACGGGCCGGGCCAGCGCGTCGCCTATGTCATGCTCGATCTCGAGCTCCGCGGCAGCGACCTGCGCCGCTTAGTGCGCGATCTCGAGGAGTGGATCATCCGCGCCCTCGCCCGCCTCGGCGTTACGGGGGAGCGGCGCGCCGGCCGCGTCGGCATCTGGGTGACGCAGCGCGACGGCGGCGAGGCGAAGATCGCGGCCATCGGCGTGCGGGTGCGGCGCTGGGTCAGCTATCACGGCATCTCGATCAATGTCGCGCCCGACCTCACCCATTATCGCGGCATCGTGCCGTGCGGCATCGCCGAACATGGCGTGACGTCGCTCCAAGCCGAAGACGCCGCGGCCGACATGGCGGCGGTCGATGCGGCCCTGCGCGCGAGCTTCGACGAGCTGTTCGCCGCGGTGGCCGCGACCACTGGCAAATAGGCCGGCGCGGACCTAGATTCCGGGCCATGTTCCTCGTGCGATTAGCCCTCAGTCTGGCGCTGTTCGCGGCGGCGGCGCCGGCCGTCGCCGCCGACATGGTGCCGCAGAGCCGCGAGGCAATCCGTCTGTCCTTCGCGCCGGTGGTGAAGCGGGTCGCGCCGGCCGTGGTCAACGTCTATTCGCGCCGCGTCATCCGCGGCAATGTCGGCGGGCCGGGATCGCTGTTCAACGATCCGCTGTTCCAACGCTTCTTCGGCAACATGTCGCCGTTCGGCATGCCGCGCGAGCGCATCCAGAACTCGCTCGGCTCCGGGGTTATCGTCGATCCGAGCGGCTTGATCGTGACCAACCATCATGTCATCGACGGCGCCGACGAAATCCATGTCGTCCTTGCCGACCGGCGCGAGTTCAAGGCGCGCGTGATCCTGTCGGATCAGCGCGCCGATCTCGCTGTGCTGCGCATCGACGCGGGTGGCGCGGCGCTGCCGATCCTGACGCTCGGCGACAGCGACGCGATCCAAGTCGGCGACCTGGTGTTGGCGATCGGCGATCCGTTCGGCGTCGGTCAGACCGTGACGATGGGCATCGTCTCCGGCCTCGCGCGCAGCATCGGGACCGGTGATTTCGGCTCCTTTATCCAGACCGACGCCGCGATCAATCCGGGCAATTCCGGCGGCCCGCTGGTCGACCTCGACGGGCGGCTTATCGGCATCAATACCGCGATCTTTTCCCAGTCGGGCGGTTCGGTCGGTATCGGCTTCGCGATCCCGGCCAGCATGGTGCGCGGCGTGATCGATGCGGCGCGGCATGGCGGCCACGTCACGCGGCCGTGGCTTGGCGCATCGGGACAGGCGGTGACGCCGGAACTGGCGCGCAGCCTGCGTCTGCCGCTGCCGGAAGGCGTGCTGATCAAGGACGTGACGCGCAACAGTCCCGCCGCGGCGGCCGGACTGCGCGACGGCGACGTGATCCTGTCGGTCAACGGCCACGATATCGCCAGCCCCGACGAGCTGCGTTTCCGTATCGCGACTTTGCCGACCACCGCGCGCGCGGATCTGGCGCTATGGCGCAACGGCGGGAAGCGCGCCGTGACCGTCACTTTGATGGCGCCGCCCGAAACGCCGCCGCGCGACACCACCACGCTGCAAGGGCGCGAGCCGTTCGCCGGCGCGACTGTCGCCAACCTCAACCCCGCGCTCGTCGCCGAGCTCGGCATCGATGAGGGCGCCAGCGGAGTCATCGTCCGCGAGATCGCGCGCGGCAGCATCGCGCAGGATATCGGGCTCGAACCCGGCGACATCGTGCTCGCCGTGAACGACGCCGACATCGACAGCGTCGCCGCGCTGCGCCAGGCGGCGCAGACGAATGGGCCGTGGCGCATGGTGATCCGCCGCAACGGTCAGCGCATCGCTTTTTCCGTCGGCCGCTGACGCATGAGCCTGTTCGAACAGGACGCACCCCGCCCGCTCGCCGACAAGCTGCGGCCCGCGAAGCTCGCCGACGTGGTCGGGCAGGATCATCTGCTCGCGCCCGACGCGCCGATCGGCCGCATGGCGGCGGCGCACCGCCTCGCCTCGATGATCCTGTGGGGACCGCCGGGCTGCGGCAAGACCACGATCGCGCGGCTTTTGGCGCAGGCGACCTCGATGCATTTCGAGCCGCTGTCGGCGGTGTTCTCCGGCGTCGCCGATCTGCGCAAGGTGTTCGACGCGGCGAAAAAGCGGCGCGTCGCCGGTCAGGGCACCCTGCTGTTCGTCGACGAAATTCACCGCTTCAACCGCGCGCAGCAGGACGGTTTCCTGCCTTATGTCGAGAACGGCACGGTGACGCTGGTCGGCGCCACCACCGAGAATCCGTCCTTCGAGCTCAATGGCGCGCTGCTGTCGCGCTGCCAGGTGTTCGTGCTGAAACGCCTCGAGGACGACGCGCTCGAAACCCTGATCGCGCGCGCCGAGGACACGCTGGGCCGCAAGCTGCCGCTCGACGCCGACGCGCGCGAGGCGCTGAAGGCAATGGCCGACGGCGACGGGCGGTTCCTGCTCAATCTCGCCGAGGAACTGGCGGCGCTGCCGGAAGGCACGAAACTCGACACGGCCGGTCTCTCCGCCACCGTCGAGAAGCGCGCGCCGCTTTACGACAAGGCGCAGGAGGGTCACTACAATCTCATCAGCGCACTGCACAAATCGGTACGCGGCTCCGATGTCGACGCCGCGCTCTATTGGCTGGCGCGCATGCTGGTCGGCGGCGAGCACCCGATCTACATCATCCGCCGCGTGGTGCGCATGGCCGTCGAGGATATCGGCCTCGCCGATCCGCAGGCCCTGACGCAGGCGATCGCGGCATGGGAAGCGTATGACCGGCTCGGCTCGCCCGAGGGCGAGCTCGCCATCGCGCAGGCGGTGATCTATGTCGCGACCGCGCCGAAATCGACGGCGGCCTATCGCGCCTTCGGCGAGGCGAAACGCGCGGCACAGGATAGCGGCTCGCTGATGCCGCCGATGCACGCCGTCAACGCGCCGACCAAACTGATGCGCGAGCTCGGCTATTCCGAAGGCTATGTCTACGACCCCGACACCAAGGAAGGCTTTTCAGGCCTCAATTATTTTCCCGACGATCTGCCGCGACAGACTTTTTATCGCCCGCTGGAGCGCGGCTTCGAGCGTGAAATCATGAAGCGCCTCGACTATTGGAACAAACTGCGGCAGCGCAAGGGCGACGACACATGAGCCGGGTGCAAACGCGGAAGATCGCCGACGAGGACGCGGAAATCCGGCTCGACCGCTGGTTCAAACGGCACTTCCCGCAGCTCGGCCACGGCCGCCTCGAAAAGCTGCTGCGCACCGGTCAGATCCGGCTCGACGGCAAGCGCGCCAACGCCGGCGACCGCGTTGCGGCCGGCCAGGAAGTGCGCGTGCCGCCGCTGCCCGACGAGCCCGCACCGGCGCGCCCGAAGCCGCAATACCAACCGCAACCGCGTGACATCGCGCAGATCGAACGCGCGATCCTCCATCGCGACGACGATGTGATCGTGATCGACAAGCCGCCCGGCCTCGCGGTGCAAGGCGGCACGGCGACGGAACATCATCTCGACGGCATGCTGGACGGGCTGCGCTTCGGATCGAGCGAACGGCCGCGCCTGGTGCACCGCCTCGACAAGGATACGAGCGGCGTGCTGGTGCTGGCGCGCAGCGCGGCGGCGGCGCGGTTCCTGACCCGGGCGTTCCGCGACAAGGCGACGAAGAAGATTTACTGGGCGATCGTGGTCGGCGTGCCGAAGCCGCGCGACGGGCGGATCGACCGGCGCCTCGCCAAGCTGCCCGGCCCCGCGGGCGAGCGCGTCGTCGAGGTCGAAGATGAAGACGACGGCAAGCGCGCCGTCACCGACTACCGTACTGTCGCGCATGCCGGCGACAAGATCGCCTGGGTGGCGATGAACCCGATCACGGGGCGGACGCATCAGTTGCGCGCGCACATGGCCGCGATCGGCACGCCCATTCTCGGCGACGGCAAGTATGGCGGCGCCGCGGCCCACCCCTCCGGCGTGGCCGACGCGCGCAAACTCCATCTTCATGCCCGCGCCATCGCGATTCCGCATCCGACGCGCGGCGTGCTGCGCATGACCGCGAAGCTGCCGCCGCATATGGCGCGGACGTTCAAGTTCTTCGGTTTCGAGGAAAGCGACGAACGCGATCCGTTCGCCGGCTTCGAGGACGACGAGCGATGAAGCGGTTTTATCGCAACGCCGCCGTGGCGCCGCGAGACACGGGTCACGGCGTCACGCTCGACGGCAAGCCGTTGCGCACGCCGACCAAGGCCGAACTGCTCGTGCCGAGCCGCGCCCTCGCCGACGCCATCGCCGCCGAGTGGCAGGCGCAGAGCGACGACATTGTCGTCACCGCGATGCCGCTGACCCGGCTCGTCAGCACCGCCATCGATTTGGTGTCGCAACGCCGCGATGCGGTAATCGAGGAGATCGCGAATTATGCCGGCACGGACCTAGTGTGTTATCGCGCCACGCATCCGCCGGAACTGGTGAAGCGGCAGCAGATGGTGTGGCAGCCGCTGCTCAACTGGCTCACCGAATATTTCGACGCACCGCTGCATCTCGCGACCGGGGTAACGCCGGTGGCGCAGCCGGCAGAGAGCCTTGCGGCCCTCAAGGCGGCGGTCGCTGCGCACGACACGATGATGCTGACGGCGCTGCGCCTCGCGACGGCGGCCAGCGGCTCGGTGGTCATCGCGCTGGCGCTGCTTCGGCAGAAGTTCGATTCCGACGCGGCCTTCGCCGCCGCCGAACTGGACGAGAGCTTCCAGATCGAGAATTGGGGCGAAGACCCGGAGCAGACCAAACGCCGCGCCGGATTGCGTGACGACCTCAAGCTCGCCGAACGTTTTGCCAATTTACTCAGGTAAAAAGGCTGAACCGCCAAGACGCAAAGGCGCCAAGAATCCGAATCCGCCATTTTCTTCCTTGGCGTCTTGGCGCCTTGGCGGTGTATTGGATGATAGGACCGAACGGGGGTGGCCGCGACAATGCCCAACATTTTGCGCCAGCTTGAGGAAAAGCGCGCCGCCGCGCGGCTGGGCGGCGGCAAGAAGCGCATCGAGCAGCAGCACGCCAAGGGCAAGCTGACGGCGCGCGAGCGGCTCGACGTGCTGTTCGATCCCGGCTCGTTCGAGGAATGGGACATGTTTGTCGAGCATCGCAGCCACGATTTCGGCATCGACGAAACCAAAATCCCCGGCGACGGCGTCGTGACCGGCCACGGCACGGTGAACGGCCGCCTGGTCTTCGCCTTCAGCCAGGATTTCACCGTGTTCGGCGGCGCGCTCAGTGAGGCGCATGCCGAGAAAATCTGCAAGATCATGGACAAGGCGATGCTGGTGGGCGCGCCGCTGGTTGGCCTCAACGATTCCGGCGGCGCGCGGATTCAGGAAGGCGTCGCTTCGCTCGCCGGCTATGCCGAAGTGTTCCAGCGCAATGTCGACGCCTCGGGCGTGGTGCCGCAAATCTCCGCGGTGATGGGGCCATGTGCCGGCGGCGCGGTCTATTCGCCGGCGATGACCGACTTCATCTTCATGGTGAAGGATTCGTCCTACATGTTCGTCACCGGCCCCGACGTGGTGAAGACGGTGACGCATGAGAACGTAACGCACGAGGAATTGGGCGGCGCCCTCACCCACTCAAGCAAGTCGGGAGTCGCCGATTGCGCCTTCGACAACGACGTCGAGACGCTGCTGCAACTGCGCCGCCTCTTGGATTTCCTGCCGTCGAGCAACCGCGCCAAGGCGCCGACGAAACGCACCGCCGATCCCGCCGACCGCGCCGAACCGTCGCTCGATACGCTGGTGCCGGCCAATGCCAATCAGCCCTACGACATGCACGAGCTGATCCAGAAAGTCGTGGACGAGGGCGATTTTTTCGAGATCGGCCCAGCCTTTGCGCGCAACATCATCGTCGGCTTCGCGCGCATGGACGGCGCGACCGTCGGCATCGTCGCCAACCAACCGCTGGTGCTGGCGGGCTGCCTCGACATCGATTCATCGCGCAAGGCGGCGCGCTTCGTGCGCTTCTGCGATTGTTTCGACATCCCCATCGTCACCTTCGTCGACGTGCCGGGCTTCCTGCCCGGGACCGCGCAGGAATACGGCGCGATCATCAAGCACGGCGCCAAGCTGCTGTTCGCCTATGCCGAGGCCACGGTGCCGAAGGTCACGGTCATTACCCGCAAGGCCTATGGCGGCGCCTATGACGTGATGAGCTCGAAACATATCCGCGGCGACGTGAATTATGCGTGGCCTTCGGCCGAGATCGCGGTGATGGGACCGAAAGGCGCGGTCGAGATCATTTTCCGTTCCGACATCGGCGACGAAAAAAAGATCGCGGCGCGCACCGAAGAATATCGCGACAAATTCGCCAACCCGTTCGTCGCCGGGGCGCGCGGTTTCGTCGACGACGTGATCGCGCCGCGCGACACGCGCGCCCGCATCTGCCGCTCCCTCGCCATGCTGCGCGACAAGAAGCTGGAAAACCCGCGCAAGAAACATGACAACATTCCGCTGTAGATCTTTGAACCACCAAGACACAAAGACACCAAGAAAAAGAGTGATGAGCGGTGACGAGAACTTCTTGGTGCCTTGGTGTCTTGGTGGTTAAACCTTCTCTCGATGTTTAAGAAAATTCTCATAGCCAATCGCGGCGAGATCGCGTGCCGCGTCATGCGCACGGCGAAGCGCATGGGCATCGCCACGGTCGCGGTCTATTCCGAGGCGGACGCGGACGCGCTTCACGTCCGCCTGGCCGACGAAGCGGTGCTTATCGGCCCGGCGGCGTCGCGCGATTCCTATCTGCGCATCGACCGCATCGTCGAGGCGTGCAAGAAAACCGGCGCCGAGGCGGTGCATCCCGGCTACGGTTTCTTGTCGGAGAACGCCGCGTTCGCCGAGGCGCTGGAGAAGGCCGGCATCGTGTTCATCGGCCCTACCGCGAAGGCCATCGCGGCGATGGGCGACAAGATCGAATCGAAGAAGCTGGCGCAAAAGGCAAAGGTGTCGAGCGTGCCGGGCTATCTCGAAATCATCCCCGACGCCGAAGCCGCCGTGAAGATCGCGCGCAAGATCGGCTATCCCGTCATGCTCAAGGCGTCGGCCGGCGGCGGCGGCAAAGGCATGCGGATCGCGCACAGCGACGATGAGACGCGCGACGGCTTCGGGTCGGCGACCGCGGAAGCGAGATCGAGCTTCGGCGACGACCGCGTGTTCCTGGAAAAATATATCGAGGAACCACGGCACATCGAAATTCAGGTGCTGGGCGACGCGCACGGCAACATCATCTATCTGGGCGAGCGCGAATGCTCGATCCAGCGCCGCCATCAGAAAGTGATCGAGGAGGCGCCGAGCCCGTTCCTCGACGCCAAGACCCGCGCCGCGATGGGCAAGGAAGCGGTCGCGCTGGCCAAGGCGGTCGGCTATCGCTCCGCCGGCACGGTCGAGTTCATCGTCGACAGGAAGCGCAATTTCTACTTCCTCGAAATGAACACGCGGCTTCAGGTCGAGCATCCCGTCACCGAGATGGTGACCGGCCTCGACCTGGTCGAATGGATGATCCGCATCGCCGCGGGCGAAAAGCTCACGCTGAAACAGAAGGACGTTAAGCTCAGCGGCAGCGCCATCGAGGCGCGGATCTATGCCGAGGACCCGCGGCGCAATTTCCTGCCGTCGATCGGACGGCTCACGCGCTATATCGAACCGCGCGGCGACGGCGTGCGCGTCGATGCCGGCGTCGATGAAGGCGCCGAGATCGGGATGAATTACGATCCGATGATCGCCAAACTGGTGGCGCACGGCAAAACGCGCGCGGAGGCGACGGCGCGGCTGCGCGCGGCGCTCGACGGGTTCTATATTCGCGGCCCGCGCCACAATGTCGATTTCCTCGCCGCGGTGCTGGCGAAGAAGCGCTTCGCCGACGGCCGGCTCTCGACCGATTTCATCGCCCAGGAATTTCCGCACGGTTTCGCCGACACCGCGCCCGAGCCCAAATTGGCCGAGCGCATTGTCGCCGTCGCGGCGCTGGCGCAATTCATTCTCGCCGAGCGCGACGGCGCAACGGCGCATGAGTGGGTCGTGTGCCACGGCGCCATGCAGACGCCGCTCCGCGTGACGCGCGACGGCGATGCCTATCGGATCGGCCACGACACGATCCGAACCGACTGGCAGCCCGGCCAGCCCCTGCTTCATACCGCGATCAAGAGTGTGAGCGAGACTTTCCAGGTCGACCGCGACGGCCCCGCGCTCACGGTAACGCACGGCGGCGCGTCGCTGTCCCTCAGGGTGCTGCCCCCGCGCACCGCGGAATTGCTGGCGCGGATGCCGGCGAAACGCCCGCCCGACCTTACACGCCTGCTGTTGTCGCCGATGCCGGGCCTGCTCGTCTCCCTGGCGGTCGCCGAAGAACAGCAGGTCCATGCCGGCGACGAGCTTGCCGTGGTCGAGGCGATGAAGATGATGAACGTGCTGCGCGCCGAGCGCGACGCCAAAGTCAAGACGCTGCGCGCCAAGCCTGGGGATTCGCTCGGCGTCGATCAAATCATTCTGGAGTTTGCTTGATGGCCCGCACTGCTTTTCACGTCACCGTCACCGGCCAGGTTCAAGGTGTCGGTTTCCGCGCCTTCGTGCGGCGCTGCGCGGTCGAGCTAGGGCTCGACGGCTGGGTGCGTAACCGCCGCGACGGCACCGTCGAGATCGTCGCCATCGGCGATCCGGAAGCGGTCGACCGGCTGGTGCAGCAAAGCACCGACGGACCGACCCATGCCAAGGTCGAGGAAATCACCGTTCGCGGTACCGACGACGACGGCACCACGGGGTTCCACGAGCGCGCCACTCTGTGAATTGTCTCGTCCGACGCGGCGAGTTAACGAAAAGACGCGGGCCAACGCCCGCGCTTTCCCATTAATATTAAATAAGCCGGAACTTTTTCATCGGTTCCGCAGTTGCCGGCGCGGTTTCGTGTTTATGGTTAATGGGGGAACGCGCCTAGTTCTGCATAGAACCCGAGAAAAGAGAATAAATGTTTGGGGAATTTCTTCGGGAGCACGTCGTTCACCTCGCCCTCTACGGCGCGGCGATCCTGGCGTTCGCGATTATCGAGCGCTGCCGCCCCGTCGAAAAGCAATCGCCGCGCGCCTTCCTGTTCAATTTCGCGCTGTTCTCGACGCTCTATTTCGCGCTGTCCGGCTACTATTTCGGCATGGCGATCCTGCATCGTCACATCGAGCATTTCCGAATCTTTCAGCTCGGATTGCCGAATTTTTTCGGCCGCGATGTCGGACCCGCCGAACTGGCGATGCACTTCATCTTGTTCGTGCTGATCGCGGATTTCATCAAATACTGGATGCACCGTGCGATGCACGCGGCGCCGCTGCTGTGGCGCTTTCACCGCGCCCATCACAGCGACCGCCATTTCAACGCCAGCACCAATCTGCGCGAACAATGGGCCGGCACGATCTACGGCGACGCGGTGTTCGCGTTGATCGCAGCGCCGCTGTTCGGCGCAATGACGACCCCGATCCCGCTCACCGCGGCCTATCTCGCATACGGATTTTTTGCGCACTCCAATTTGCGGCTGCCGCTGGGCCGCCTGACGCCGGTGCTGGTCGGGCCGCATTACCACCGCATCCATCATTCGCGCTTGCCCCAGCACGCCAACGTCAACTTCTCGAGCTTCTTCCCGCTGTTCGACATTCTATTCGGGACCTATTACGCGCCGGCGCGCGACGAGTTTCCGCCGACCGGTCTTGCCGATGAACAGCACGACAACCTGTGGCGGATTCAGCTCCTAGCCTTCCAGCCCTCGAGCCCGCCCCTGCGGCTGCCCGAAAACGTCCCGGCCATTCCCGCCGAATAGCAAGATCGGCCGATCCCGCCGGCCATCCGCCCCGCATACAAAAAAGACGACGAGAAAAACGGCTACAGCGCGGCGCTGAGCATGCTTTCGTGAATGCCGCACTCGTTCTTGTCGGTACCGGCCCAGCGGCCCGAGCGCCGATCCGCGCCGGGCGCGACGCGCGCCGAGCAAGTGTAGCAGCCGACGGACAGGAACCCCTCCGCTTCAAGCGGATGACGCGGCAGTTTATGCGTCTCGAACGCGGTTTCGATCTCGGCGAAGGTCATGCCGGCGAGCGGATTGATCTTGATGAAGCCGGCGTCGGACTCGATCGGCTGCAAGGTCGCCCGGCCGCCGCCCTGGAACCGCTTGCGGCCGGTGATCCAGGCATCGAATCCTTTGATCGCCTGGGCCAGCGGCTCGACCTTGCGGGTAAAGCAGCATTTGTCCGGGTCTTTCTGCCACAGCATGAGGTCGGGATCGATTTCGGCGATCTTGAGCGCGGTGGGGCGCACGGTCCGCACGTCGGTCAGCCCCAAGAGCGCGACCAGTTCGTCGCGATAGCGCAGCGTCTCGCCGAACAGCTTGCCGGTGTCGATGAACAGCACGGGCAGCGACTTGTCGATGGCGGCAACCATGTGGAGCAGCACGGCGGACTCGGTGCCGAACGACGACACCAGGGCAATCCTGCCCTTGAATTCGCGGTCGACCATCGGGCGCAGCAACGCCTCGCCGTGCAGGCCGTGATAGGTCTGCGACAGGGCCTCGACACGCTCGGTTAAGGTGCGCGGCTGATCGAACAAGAATGGCTCCTGGCCTAAGGCGCCATATTTAGTCCTGCACCAAGTGTTTTTCAAATCTAAAACACATTCTGAAAAAGTTATTCTTGCATATTATACATAATAATTGTGTTTATTAAATTCTCGACACGATTGAAAATAG
The DNA here is from genome assembly GCA_025451725.1 of Allostellaceae bacterium. GTDB lineage: Bacteria > Pseudomonadota > Alphaproteobacteria > ATCC43930 > CGMCC-115725 > JAATGI01. Next base: position 16,347 of record JANWJX010000013.1, on the reverse strand, counting down.
TTGGTCCTTTTTCACCGTCGATTAACAACCTCCGATTACAGATGGCACACAGATGTATTCAACCAGAAGGTTTTGTTGCGAGGTTTGCCATGCCCCATGACGAGCGTCGTTTGACCGACCGGATGCTTGCAAAATGGTCCGCCATCGCCGACGGCATCAGGATGCCGCGGGCTGCCGAGATCAAACCGGAAGCGTTCGGCGACGACTGGAAACATTGCGCGCTCATTGAACTCGATCCGGTGTTGTGGCGCTCGCGCCTCGCCTGTGTCGGCGAGACGCTGCGCAATCGCGACCGGACGCAGGGCACGCCGCAAGTCCTCAACGACTATAACGAAGGCTCGCTAATTCGGCTGACCGCCGCTCGGATTCCGTCGGTAATCGTCAAACGGTGTCCCATCGTGTTCGGCGGCGCCGCGCCCCACGGCGCCAAAACCATGCTGTATCGGGCAATTCTATTGCCGGTTTCCGAGGACAACGACCGCGTCGACCATGTGCTCGGCGCCATCAACTTCCGCGATATTTCCGCCGCACCCGACGACGCGCCGGTTGAAACCAGCGTCCTTGCGGCAGCCACCGGCTCCGACGCGCCGTTCATGGCGCTGACAGGCGGCCGAATCGTATATCCCACGCCGCGCAAATAGGAGGCGTCTCGCATCGAGCGTAATGAGTCGCGTCGGAATTAACCCGGCGATAACCAAAGTTCTGTAGATATCTCCCGCCCGGACATGGATTTGTGCCGGAATGCGGCACGGATTTTGTTCGGCAGGGAGAAATCTCGGCATGGCCGACGAACGCCGTTTGACGACTCGCATGACCGCGAAATGGACCGACCTTTCGCGCGACGGTCAGTTGCCCCGGCACGCCGACCTCAACCCGGCGAGCTTCGGCAAGGATTTGTCGAACATCGCCATCATCGAGCTGTCGGCCGAGCCGGGCGCGGCCAAGCTGCTCTATGTCGGCGACATTCTGCGCAACGACGGCTGGTCGGCCGGCGGTGTCCAGACCGTCGCGCACTACCCCCTCAATTCGCTGCTCGGCCTTGCCGCCGCCAAGATCCCTGCGGTCCTGGCGAAACGCGCGCCGGTCACGTTCGGCGGCACCGGGGTCAACGGCGTCAGCGCGATTTTGTATCGCGCCATCCTGCTGCCGTTCTCCGACGACGGCGAAACCATCGGCCACGTCGTCGCCGCGATCAATTTCCGCGAAATCACCGCGGTGCAGGAATATTCAGAGGTGGAAACGCCGCGGGCGCCCGTCGACAAAGTCAGCGCCGCCATCGCCTTTTCCAGCCGCCGGCTGTCCTTCGCACCGTCGGCCGCGAAAAAGCCGATGCAGATTACGATCAAGCAATAAAACGCACGACTCGCGTTCCGGTCTTGTGACGCATGCCGACTCTTGAAAGAGTCGCGTCATGCCAAACGCCGCGCCTCGCTACAATATCTACGACGATCCCGACCTCATGCGTCAGGCCGTCGATCTCGGCCAGCACCGCGAAGTCATCGGCGGCATGTGGGACGAGCTCGGCGCGCTCCAGACCGCTTTCCTGATCGCGCAAGGCCTCGCGCCGGAACACGCGCTGATCGATATCGGCGCCGGCAGCTTCCGCGCCGGCATGAAACTGGTGCCGTATCTCGACGCGGGCAATTATTACGCGATCGACTTGCAGGCGAGCCTGTTATGGGCGGGCTATACCCGCGAAATCCTGCCGGCGGGATTGGCCGGCCGGTTTCCGCCGCAGAATTTCGCGGCCAACGCCGATTTCGATATTTCCGGTTTCGGCCGCAAGTTCGATGTCGGCATCGCGCAATCGGTGTTCTCGCATTTGCCGATCGCGCGGCTGGGCGATTGCCTCGCCGCGACCGGACCTTATTTCCAGGTCGGCGGCCGCCTGTTCGTCACGGTGTTCCTGGCGCCCGACGATGCCGCGGACCGGCCGTACCGGCAGATGCCTGGCGGCTTTGTCACCTCGCCCACGAACGACCCGTTCCACACCACGCTCAAGGCGCTCGACCGCATTGCCTCACAAGCCGGCAATTGGCATATGGCGGTTATCGGGAACTGGGGCCATCCGCGCAATCAGCAGATGGTGTGCTTCACCCGGCTGCGCTGACGCGCGCGCCGCGTCAGGCCGCGGCTTCTTCGGCCTCGGCGTCTTCCCTGACCTGCTTCGGCCCGGAATCGATGCCCTTGGCATCCGGATCGCGGTCGACCAGCTCGATGATCGCCATCGCCGCGTTGTCGCCGTAGCGGAAGCCGGCCTTGAGGATGCGGGTATAGCCGCCGGCGCGCTTGGCGTAGCGCTCGGCCAGCGTGGTCAGCACCTTGTCGGCGATCTTGGCGTCCTGAAGGTCGGCGATCAGGCGGCGGCGCGCCGCGAGGCCGCCGCGCTTGCCGGTGGTGATGAGGCGCTCGACGACGGGACGCAGATCCTTCGCCTTGGGCAGCGTCGTGGTGATCTGCTCATGCTTCAGCAAAGCATGGGCGAGATTGTCGAACATCGCCTTGCGATGGGCCGAAGTGCGGCTGAAATGCCGGCCATTCATGCGGTGACGCATAACGAACTCCCCAGGCGACGCTTGCTTGGCTTAGTACGGTTCCTCGAGGCGCTTCGCCAGCTCCTCGATATTCTCCGGCGGCCAGTTCGGAATCTCCATACCGAGATGGAGGCCCATCTGCGCCAACACTTCCTTGATCTCGTTGAGCGACTTGCGACCGAAATTCGGCGTCCGCAACATCTCGGGCTCGGTCTTCTGAACCAAGTCGCCGATATAGACGATGTTGTCGTTCTTGAGACAGTTGGCCGAGCGCACCGACAGTTCGAGCTCGTCGACCTTGCGCAGCAGGTTCTTGTTGAACGGCAGTTCGCTCGGACGCTCCTCGGAGCTGACCGCGCGTGGCTCGTCGAAATTGATGAAGAGCTGCAACTGGTCCTGGAGGATGCGCGCCGCGAGCGCGACTGCGTCCTCGGGCGTCACCGCGCCGTTGGTCTCGATCCGCATCGACAGTTTGTCGTAGTCGGTGCGCTGGCCGACGCGGGTATTGTCGACCTTGTACGAAACCTTGCGCACCGGGCTGTACAGCGCGTCGACGGGGATGAGGCCGATCGGCGCGTCCTCGGCGCGGCTGTCGGTCGCCGGCTTGTAGCCGGTGCCGGCATCGACCGTCAGCTCCATCGTGATCTTGGCGCCGGTGTCGAGCGTGCAGATCAGATGGTCGGGATTCAGTATCTCGATGTCGTGACCGGTCTCGATCGCGCTGGCGCGCACTTCGCCCGGACCGTTGGCCTTGAGGCGCATCCGCTTCGGGCCTTCGCCGCCCATCCGCAGCGCGACGCCCTTCAAATTGAGAACGATGTCGGTCACGTCCTCGAGCACGCCGGGGATCGAGGAGAATTCGTGCAGCACGCCCTCGATCTGCACCGACACGATGGCGGCGCCTTGCAGCGACGACATCAGCACGCGGCGCAGCGCGTTGCCGAGCGTCAGGCCGAAGCCACGCTCCAGCGGCTCCGCCACCACGGTGGCGACGCGATGCGGATCGTCGCCGGGTTCGACGGCGAGCTGTTTCGGTTTGATCAGCGCTTGCCAGTTCTTTTGGATCACGGAATCGAGACCTCTTGTCCTCGGACCCGGCGGAGGCGGCGGAGGCCTCGGCTCGGGAAAACGCCACGGGGTCCGCCGGCCGAATGCCGGCCGGGCGGGAAAGCTAGTGCAACTTACACCCGGCGCCGCTTGGGCGGCCGGCAGCCGTTATGGGGAATCGACGTCACGTCGCGGATCGACGTCACCGTGAAGCCGACGGCCTGTAACGAGCGCAGCGCCGATTCTCGGCCCGAGCCCGGGCCTTTGACCTCGACTTCGAGCGTGCGCATGCCATGCTCCATCGCCTTGCGGCCGGCATCCTCGGCGGCGACCTGTGCCGCATAGGGCGTCGATTTGCGCGAGCCCTTGAAGCCCTTGGTGCCGGAAGACGACCAGGCGATGGTGTTGCCCTGTGCGTCGGTGATGGTGATCATCGTGTTGTTGAAGGTCGCGTTCACATGCGCGACGCCGGACGTAATGTTCTTGCGTTCGCGGCGTTTGACACGCGCTCCTGCTGCTGGCTTCGTCGCCATGATCTATCCTGTGCCTGTGCTCGTCGTCGCGGCCGGTTACTTGGTCGCCATTTTCTTGCCGGCAATCGGCCGCGCCGGTCCTTTGCGGGTGCGCGCGTTGGTGTGCGTGCGCTGGCCGCGGACCGGCAGACCCTTGCGATGCCGCAGGCCGCGATAGCAGCCGAGATCGGTCAGCCGCTTGATATTCATCGCCACCTGACGCCGCAGATCGCCTTCGACCGTGTATTCGCGGTCGATCAGTTCGCGAATCTTCAATACTTCGTCGTCCGTCAATTCGTGAACGCGGCGCGCCTCGGGAATCGCGAGCTCGTTGCAAATCTTGTCCGCGGTGGTGCGGCCGATGCCGTGAATGTAGGTCAAGCCGATCGGAACGCGCTTTTGATTGGGAATATTGACGCCAGCGATACGCGCCACGTGCATCACTCCATGCGTAGAGGCGGCCGAGAAGGTCTGCTTCTGCCGAAGGGGCGGAATATAGTCATTCGCGCGCCCGAGTCAACCCATTGTTCAACCACGAATTTTGTCCATTACCCCGGAAATTTGACGGGTCACGTGGTCAATATCCGCCATGCCGTCGACTTGGGTCAGAATGCCCTTGTCCCGGTAATAGGGCAGGATCGGCGCGGTCTGGGCGCGATAGGCCTCGAACCGGGTCTTGACCGCCTCCGGCTTGTCGTCGGCTCGGCGAAGGAACTCCTTACTGCCGCAAACGTCGCACACCCCTTCGTGTTTCGGCCGGTTGTTGATGTCGTGATAGGAGGCGCCGCATTTGACGCAGGTGAAACGCCCCGCCAGCCGGTCAATCAGGGCCGCCTCGTCGACCGAAATCTCGATCACGCGGTCGAGCTTCAGCCCCTTCTGGGCCAACATCGCGTCGAGCGCCTCGGCTTGGGGCACGGTGCGCGGGAAGCCGTCGAGGATGAATCCCTTGCCAGCCTTGCCGATCCGGCTCGCGATCAGGTCGATCATAATGTCGTCGGAAACGAGCCGCCCGGCATCCATGATGGCCTGAACCTTCTTGCCGAGGTCGCTGCCCGAGGCCCGCTCCGCCCGCAGCATGTCGCCGGTGGCGAGTTGAACCAGCCCATATCGTTCTTCGAGCCGCTTTGCCTGCGTGCCTTTGCCGGCGCCCGGTGGCCCCAAAAGGATGATGTTCAACCGCGTCTCCCCCGCAGCCTGGCCTTCTTGATGAGACCCTCGTACTGATGCGCCAGAAGATGAGACTGAATTTGCGCCACCGTATCCATGGTAACGCTGACCACGATCAAGATACTGGTGCCGCCGAAATAGAACGGCAGCGAATATTTGGAGATGATGAACTCAGGCAGCACGCAGACGCCCGCCAGATAGATCGCACCAACCACGGTGAGGCGGGTCAGGACATAATCGAGATGGTCGGCGGTCGCCTTGCCGGGCCGGGTACCGGGCAGGAAGCCGCCGTATTTCCGGAGGTTGTCAGCGGTCTCGGTCGGGTTGAACACGATCGCGGTATAGAAGAAACAGAAGAAGATGATCAGCGCGATATAGATCGCGAGATAAAGCGGTTGGCCGCGGCCGAGATAGAGCGTGAACCATGCCGTCCAGCCGCTGGTCGCGTCGGGACTGAAGCCGGCCAGCGTCGCCGGCAGCAGCAGCAGCGACGAAGCGAAAATCGGCGGAATCACGCCCGAGGTGTTGAGCTTTAATGGCAGGTGCGAGCTTTCGCCACCGTAGACTTTGTTGCCCTGCTGGCGTTTCGGGTACTGCACCAGCAGGCGGCGCTGCGCCCGCTCTATGAAGACGATGAACATGATCACGGCGACCGCGCCGACCAGAAAAGCGATGACGAAGAAGGGTGACAGCGAGCCGGTGCGGCTCAATTCGAGGAGCTGCGCCAGCGCCGACGGCACGCGCGCCACGATGCCCGCCATGATGATCAGCGAGATGCCGTTGCCGACGCCGCGCGCGGTGATCTGCTCGCCGAGCCACATCAGGAATACGGTGCCGCCGGTCAACGTGATCACGGTGGTAAGACGGAAGAAATAGCCGGGGTCGAGCACCGCGCTGCCGCTGCTGCCGGTCAGCCCTTCGAGCCCGACCGCGATGCCGTAGGCCTGTACCGCAGCCAGCACCACCGTGCCGTAGCGCGTGTATTGATTCATCTTTTTGCGGCCGGCCTCGCCCTCTTTCTTGAGCTGTTCGAGCTGGGGCGATACCGCTGTGAGCAACTGTACGATGATGGAGGCCGAGATGTACGGCATGATGTTGAGGGCGAAGATCGTCATGCGCGACAACGCGCCGCCCGAGAACATGTCGAACATCCCGAGAATGCCGCCGGCGTTGCGCGAGAACACTTCCTGCAGGATGCCCGGGTCGATGCCCGGCAGCGGGATGTAGGTTCCGAGCCGGTAGATCACCAGCGCGCCGAGCGTGAACCAGATGCGATTCTTGAGTTCCGTCGCCTTCGAGAAGGCGGAGAAATTGATGGAGGAAGCAAGCTGCTCGGCGGCGGAAGCCATCTATTCATCCTCGATCGTCACAGACGAAAGCCCATGCCACGTCTAATGATATGAGGTCGGCTAGACGAGGTGGGAATAGTCGGTGACGAGATAAAAGACCACGTAAATCCAGCCCAACGCACCGTGAATGATTGCCCAGGGAACATTGTGCGGATGTCCCGCGGTCCATGAAATGACCACTGCCAGCACCATACCGATGCCGATCCCGAAGCTTCTCATTTCTGCGTTTCCCCTCGCGCCGCCACCGGCGTGGTCACCGTGACGGTGCCGCCGCTTTTTTCCACCGCGGCAATCGCGGCCTTCGAAGCCCCCGCGACGGTGAAGTTCAGCTTTGTCCTGATGTCGCCTTTCGCCAGCAGACGCACCCCGTCGCCCGCGCGTCGCAGAATGCCGGCGGCGATCAGCGCCGGGCCGTCAATGTTGGCGCCCGCCTGAATCCGGCCCGCGTCGACCGCCGCCTGAATGCGGCCCAGATTGACGACGTGGTAATCCGCCTGGAGGAATTTGCGGTTGAACCCGCGCTTCGGAATTCGGCGATGGAGCGGCGTTTGGCCGCCTTCGAATCCGTTGATCGAATAGCCCGAGCGCGCCGACTGGCCTTTGCCACCGCGCCCTGAGGTCTTGCCCTTGCCGGAGCCGATGCCGCGCCCGATCGCCTTGAATTTGTAATGCGCGCCCGGATTGTCCCTGATTTCGTTGAGCTTCATGGCGATGACCTTACGAACCGCTTTCGACGCGGATCAGATGGTGGACGCGCGCGATCATGCCGCGCACCTCAGGCGTGTCCTGAAGCGTTCGCACGCGGTTGATCTTGCCGAGGCCGAGGCCCTTCAGCGTCTGGCCCTGATAGGCATAGCGGCCGGCGGCGCTCGCGACCTGGCGCACCGTCACGGTGCCCTTGGCTGCAGCTTTGGTCGCCTTCACGGCGCGGGTGCGCGGCTTTTTCGCCGGCGCTTTTGTTGCTTCGTCGCTCATCGCCCGTTACTCCCGCGCCTCGGCGCCCGGCGCGCGGCCGAGGATGTCGCTGACCTTGCGGCCGCGACGCGCCGCCACCGAGCGCGGACTGGTCGAGCGGTTGAGCGCCTGGAATGTTGCCTTGATCATGTTGTGCGGGTTCGACGTGCCGACCGATTTCGCCACCACGTCCTGCACGCCAAGCGCCTCGAAGATCGCGCGCATCGGGCCGCCGGCGATGATGCCGGTGCCTTGCGGCGCGGCACGCATGATGACTTCGCCGGCGCCGTAGCGGCCGATAATGTCGTGGTGCAGCGTGCGGCCTTCGCGCAGCGGGACGCGGATCAGTGCGCGGCGCGCCTGATCGGTCGCCTTGCGGATCGCTTCCGGCACTTCGCGTGCCTTGCCCGAACCGTAGCCGACCCGGCCCTTGCTGTCGCCGACCACCACCAGCGCCGCGAAACCGAAACGCCGTCCGCCCTTCACCACTTTGGCGACGCGGTTGATCGAAACCAGCTTTTCGACGAACTCGGACTCTTCGCGGTCGCGCCCCTGCCGGTCGCCGCCTTCGCCGCGACGGGGACGGTCGCCGCCTTCGCGACGCGGACGGTCGCCGCCTTCGCCGCCGCGCCCCCGGCGCGGCCGTTGAGGAGTATCGCCTGTCGGTCCAGCCATCAAATTCCTCGTCTCAGAATGCGAGCCCGCCTTCGCGGGCCGCGTCGGCCAGGGCTTTCACCCGCCCGTGGAACAGATATCCGCCGCGATCGAACACCACTGCGGTGACGCCCGCCGCTTTCGCGCGCTCGGCAATCAGCTTGCCGACCTCGATCGCCGCCGCCTTGTCGGCGCCGGTCTTAAGGCGTGCCTTCAGGTCCTTGTCGAGGCTCGATGCCGCCGCGAGCGTCTTGCCCTGCGCGTCGTCGATGATCTGGACATAGATGTGCTGCGACGAGCGGAATACCGAAAGCCGCGGCTTGCCTTTCGCGGCCTGCACGACGCGGTGGCGCACGCGCTTTTCGCGCCGAATGAATAGAAGTTTGGATTTCTCCGACATGCGGGCCTACTTCTTCTTGCCTTCCTTGCGGCGGATCGTTTCGGTCTCGTACTTGATGCCTTTGCCCTTATAGGGTTCGGGCTTGCGGAATTCGCGGATCTTCGCCGCGATCTCGCCGACGCGCTGCTTGTCGGCGCCGGTGACTCGGATCGAGGTCGGCTTTTCGCACACGACCTTGATGTCGTCCGGGATCGGGAAATTGACGTCGTGGCTGAAGCCGAGCTGAAGCACCAGGTTCTTGCCCTGGACCTGCGCGCGATAGCCGACGCCGTTTATCTCGAGATTGACCGTGTAGCCGTTGGAGACGCCCTGCATCATGTTATTGATCAGCGCACGCGTAGTGCCCCATTGCATCCGCGCCTGCTTGGTTTCGCCGCGTGCCGCCACCGAGACGCGGCCGTCCGCAACCTTGGTCTCGACCTCCGGGCTGAGCGTCATCTCGAGCGAGCCGAGCTTGCCCTTCGCGGTCAGCTTCTGCCCCGCGATCGCGACCTGGACGCCTTGCGGAATAGTAACCGGATTTTTGCCGACGCGTGACATTGCCGCTCTCCGCCTAGAACACGCGGCACAGAATCTCGCCGCCGACATGCGCGGCGCGAGCTTCGTTGTCCGACATGACGCCGCGCGGCGTCGACAGGATCGAAATGCCGAGGCCGTTATAAACGCGCGGCAGATCGCCGATACGCGAATAGACGCGGCGGCCCGGTTTCGACACGCGCGTGATCTCGCGGATCACCGGCTCGCCGTCGACATATTTCAGCTCGATCTTGAACTCGCTGATGCCCGGACGCGCTTCGGCGCGGCTGTAGCCGCGGATATAACCTTCGCGCTGGAGTACTTCGAGCACGTTGCCGCGGATCTTCGAGGCGGGCGACACGACACTGTCCTTGTGCGCCTGTTGTCCGTTGCGAATCCGCGCCAGCAAATCGCTTACCGGATCGGTCATCGACATACCGGGTGTCTCCTCACCAGCTCGACTTGACCATGCCCGGAATCTGGCCCTGGCTGGCCAGCTCGCGGAGCGCGATGCGCGACAGTTTGAACTTGCGGTAGGTGCCGCGCGGCCGCCCGGTCAGGGCGCAGCGATTGCGAATCCGCGTCGCCGAGCTGTTGCGCGGCAGTTCCGCGAGCTTGAGGCGCGCGGCGAAGCGCTCCTCCGCCGCCAGCGAGCGATCCTCGGCCATGTCCTTCAGCCGCCGGCGCTTGGCGGCGAATTTCTTCGTCAACGCCTCGCGCCGTTTATTCTTGTTGATCGAACTGGTCTTCGCCATCGACGTGTTTTCTCCGCTCTCAGTTGACGAACGGCATGGCGAAGCCGCGCAGCAAGGCTTTCGCCTCGGCGTCGGTCCGCGCCGTCGTGCAAATAATGATGTCCATGCCGCGAACGGTATCGACATTGTCGTAATTGATCTCGGGGAACACGAGCTGTTCCTTGAGGCCCAGCGCAAAATTGCCCCGCCCGTCGAAGCTCTTGCCCGACACGCCGCGGAAATCGCGCACCCGCGGCAGCGCGATGTTCACCAGCCGGTCGAGGAATTCGTACATGCGCTCGCGCCGCAGCGTCACCTTGGCGCCGATCGGAATGTTTTCACGCAGCTTGAAGGTCGCGATCGATTTTTTCGCCTTGGTGATGATGGCCTTCTGGCCGGTGATGGTGGCGAGGTCCTTGGCGGCGGCGTCGACCTTCTTGGCGTCCTGGGTGCCTTCGCCGACGCCCATGTTCACCACGATCTTGTCGAGGCGCGGCGCGGCCAGCTTGTTGTCGTAGCCGAATTCCTTCATCAGCGCCGGCAGGACGGTCTTCTCGTAATGCTCTTGCAATCTGGTCGCCATGTTGCTTTGCCTTACTGATCGATGACTTCGCCGGAGCGGCGCGCGATGCGCACCTTGCGTCCGTCATCGAGGAACTTGTAGCCGACACGGGTCGCGGTGCCGCCCTTGGGATCGGCGATCGCGACGTTCGAGACGTGGATCGAGCCTTCCTTGTCGACGATGCCGCCGGTCTGGCCTGGCGATTGCTTGGTGTGGCGCTTCACCATGTTGACGCCCTGCACGATGAGGCGGTTCTGCTCGCGCAGGACCTTCAGGACCTCGCCGGCACGGCCCTTGTCACGGCCCGAGATGACCACGACCCGGTCGCCCTTCCTGATCTTGAACTTAGCGGCCATGACTCAGAGCACCTCGGGCGCCAGCGAGACGATTTTCATGAACTGTCGCGCGCGCAGCTCGCGCGTCACCGGCCCGAAAATGCGGGTGCCGATCGGCTCGTTCTGCGGCGAGATCAACACCGCCGCGTTGCGGTCGAAACGGATCGCGCTGCCGTCGGCGCGGCGGATTTCCTTCGCGGTGCGGACAATCACCGCGCGGTGCACGTCGCCCTTCTTCACGCGGCCGCGCGGGATCGCCTCTTTGACCGAGACGACGATGATGTCGCCGATCACGGCGTATTTGCGCTTCGAGCCGCCGAGCACCTTGATGCACTGGACGCGACGAGCGCCGGAATTGTCGGCCACGTCGAGATTGGTTTGCATCTGGATCATGACACGGCTCTCGCGCCGCCGACCACGACCCAGCGCTTGCGCTTGGAGATCGGGCGGCTTTCTTCGATGCGCACGACATCGCCGATCTTGTGCGCGTTGGCTTCATCGTGCGCCGCGTACTTTTTCGAGCGCGTGACGAATTTCTTGTAGACCGGATGCATGACGCGGCGTTCCACCGTCACGATTACGGTTTTGTCGGCCTTGTCGCTGACGACGACACCCTGGAGGACACGTTTCGGCATGATCTATCCCCTAGGCCCGCGCCCGCTCGGCCAAAATGGTCCGGATACGCGCGATGTCGCGGCGCACCGTCCGCATCCGGTCGGTGTTCTCCAACTGGCCGCTGGCGCGCTGAAAACGCAGATTGAACGTCTCCTTGCTGAGCTTTTCGAGCTCGGCCTTGAGTTCGTCGGCGGTCTTGGCGCGAACGTCGCCGGCCTTCATGGCGTTTCCTCCATACCGACACGCGTAACAATCCGGGTGCCGATCGGCAGCTTGGCGGCGCCGAGCAGGAAGGCTTCGCGCGCCAGGGGACCCGGCACGCCGTCGAGTTCGAACAGGATGCGGCCCGGCTTCACCCGGCAGACCCAAAATTCCGGCGTACCTTTGCCGCTGCCCATGCGGACTTCGGCGGGCTTCTGCGATACCGGCACGTCGGGGAAAATGCGGATCCACACGCGGCCGACGCGGCGGATGTGACGCGTTATGGCGCGGCGCGACGCCTCGATCTGGCGTGCGGTGACGCGGCCCGGCTCGGTCGCCTTAAGACCGTAGGAACCGAAATTCAGCGCAAAGCCGCCCTTGGCCACGCCGTGAATGCGGCCCTTGTGCGCCTTGCGGTATTTGGTGCGTGCCGGTTGTAACATCTCTTCTTACCTCGATTACGCCCGCGCCTGCTGTTGCTCGGCGATACGCTTGTCCTGCGCCATCGGGTCATGCGCCATGACTTCACCCTTGAACACCCAGACCTTGACGCCGCAGGTGCCGTAAGTGGTCTTGGCCGTGCCGTAGCCGAAATCGACGTCGGCGCGCAGGGTGTGGAGCGGCACGCGGCCCTCGCGGTACCATTCCATGCGCGCGATTTCCGCACCGCCCAGCCGCCCCGAACAATTGATGCGGATGCCGAGCGCGCCCAGACGCATCGCCGACTGCACGGCGCGCTTCATTGCGCGGCGGAAGGCAACGCGGCGCTCGAGCTGTTGCGCGATGCCGTCTGCGATCAGCTTGGCGTCGATCTCGGGCTTGCGGATTTCGATAATGTTGAGGCTGACCTCGCTCGACGTCATCTTGGCGATGTCGCTGCGCAGTTTTTCGATGTCGGCGCCCTTCTTGCCGATCACCACGCCGGGTCGCGCCGAATGGATGGTAATGCGCGCCTTCTTCGCCGCGCGCTCCACCACGATGCGGCTGACGCCGGCCTGTTGTAGCCGGTCGGTCAGGAACTTGCGAAGCTTGATGTCCTCGTGCAGCAGCGCGCCATAGTCCTTACGCGCGAACCAGCGCGAATCCCAGGTGCGGTTGATGCCGAGCCGCAGCCCGACCGGATTGACTTTTTGACCCATCAGGCCTGCTCCTGCACGGCCGCCACGTCCTGTTCGCGGACGACGACCGTAAGATTGGCGAACGATTTTTCAACGCGGCTGGCGCGGCCGCGGCCGCGCGCGTGGAACCGCTTCAACACGAAGGCGCGGCCGACGCTGGCTTCCTTCACCACCAGCCGGTCGACATCGAGCTGATGATTGTTCTCGGCGTTGGCGATCGCGGCTTGAAGCACCTTCTTGACGTCGCGCGCGATGCGGCGTTTGGAGAAATCGAGCTCGGCCAGCGCGGCGTTCGCGGTCTTGCCGCGGATCGTCTGTGCCACGAGGTTGAGCTTGCGCGCACTGGTCTTGATCGCGCGGGCATAAGCCATAGCTTCAGTCTCGCCGACGCGGCGCGGATTGGATTTCTTGCTCATGGCGCGTCCGCGCGTTTGGCCTTTTTGTCGGCCGCGGTGTGACCCTTGAATATACGGGTCGGCGCGAACTCGCCGAACTTGTGGCCGATCATGTGCTCGGTCACCAGCACCGGCACGAATTTGTTGCCGTTATAGACGCCGAAAGTCAGCCCGACGAATTGCGGGAAAATGGTCGAACGCCGCGACCAGGTTTTGATGATCTCGTTGCGGCCCGTGCCGCGCGACTTTTCGGCCTTCTTCAAGAGATAGCCGTCGACGAACGGACCCTTCCAAACCGAGCGTGTCACCGCCGCCTCCTACTTCGCCCGCCGGCGCCGCACGATCATGCGGTCCGTCGATTTGTTGTGCCGCGTCTTCAAGCCCTTGGCGTTCTGGCCCCACGGCGACACCGGATGGCGTCCGCCCTTGGTGCGGCCGCCCAGCGGATGATCGACCGGGTTCATCGCCTCGCCGCGGACATGGCCGCGCCAGCCCTTCCAGCGATTGCGCCCCGCCTTGCCGATCGAGACGTTCTGTTGATCGGGGTTCGACACCGCGCCGATGGTGGCGCGGCAATCGGCGCGGACCATGCGCACTTCGCCCGAGGCGAGACGCAACAGCGCGTTGCCGGCGTCGCGGCCGACGAGCTGGACGTAGGTGCCGGCAGAGCGCGCGAGTTGGCCGCCCTTGCCGGGCTTCAGCTCGACATTGTGGATGATCGTGCCGAGCGGGATCGCGCTGATCGGCATCGCGTTGCCCGGCTTCACGTCGGCGCGGTCGCCGGAGACGACCTTGTCGCCCGGCGCCAGGCGCTGCGGCGCCAGGATATAGCTCAACTCGCCGTCCTCGTACTTGATAAGGGCGAGGAACGCGGTGCGGTTCGGGTCGTACTCAAGCCGCTCGACCGTCGCCGTCAGGGTCTTGGTGCGTTTGAAATCGACAATGCGGTAACGCTGCTTGTGACCGCCGCCGCGATAGCGCGAGGTGATTCGGCCGGTGTTGTTGCGCCCACCCGAGGACTTCGAGCCTTCGGTCAGTTCGCGCACCGGGCCGCCCTTCCACAAATCGGAACGGTCGACCAGGATCAGCTGGCGCTGACCGGGCGTGACGGGATTGTAATTCTTAAGCGCCATGTCAGACTCCCGCCGTCACGTCGATCTTCGAACCCTCGGCAAGGGTCACGATCGCTTTCTTGTAGTCCGAACGCTGACCGGGGCGGCCACGCGACATCTTGCGCTTGCCCTTGACGAGGACGGTGTTGACCGCCTTCACCTTGACCTTGAACAGGCTCTCGACTGCAATCTTGACCGCGCGTTTGTCGGCGGTCAGCGGCACGCGGAACGTGACCTGATTGTGCTCCGAGCCCATCGTCGCCTTTTCGGTGATGACCGGCGTGCGCACGATGTCGTACATCGCGGCGCGCGAGATGGCGGGGGTGGCCCTCGGGATGAAACGGAACCGGCTCATTTGAGGCGCGCCTCCAGATGCTCGACCGCGCTGCGCGTCAGCACCAGCGTGTCGCGGCGCAGAATGTCGTAGACGTTGGCGCCTTGCTGCGGCAGCACGTCGACCTTGGGCAGGTTGCGCGCCGCCTTGGCGAAATTCGCGTCGAGCTCCGGCCCGTCGATGATCAACACCGATTCCCAGCCGAGCTTCTTGAACTGCGCCGCCAGCGCCTTGGTCTTGCCCGCCGCGGCCTTGGCGGTATCGAGCACCACCAGCTTGCCTTCGGCCTGTTTCGCCGACAGTGCGGTCTTGAGCGCGAGCCGGCGCACTTTCTTTTGAAGATCGAATTCGTGGCTGCGCACCACCGGGCCGAAAATCACGGCGCCGCCACGGAACTGCGGCGAGCGCAGGCTGCCTTGGCGCGCGCGGCCGGTGCCCTTTTGCTTCCACGGCTTCTTGGTCGTGCCCTGGATGTCGCCGATCTGTTTGGCTTTATGGGTGCCGGCGCGGCGCTTGGCCAACTGCCAGTTCACCATGCGCGCCAGAATATCCTTGCGCACCGGCAGGCCGAAAATCTCGTCGGCCAGCTCGATCTCGCCCGCGCCCTTATTCTCGAGATTCATCACGGCGAGCTTCATTGCGCGGCTCCTTGCGCGGCGCGCAGCGCGGCCGGGAACGGCAAATCCTTGGGCGCCGGACGCTTCGATGCGTCCTTGATCAGCACATAACCGCCATCGGCGCCCGGTACCGCGCCTTCGACCATGATCAGGCCCTTGTCGGCGTCGGCGCTGACGACTTTCAGATTCTGGGTGGTGACGCGGACGTCGCCGAGATGGCCCGGCATTTTCTTGCCGCGGAACACCTTGCCGGGATCCTGGCGCTGACCGGTCGAGCCGGGGCTGCGATGCGACACCGAGACGCCGTGGGTCGCGCGCAAGCCGCCGAAATGATGGCGTTTGATGACACCCGCGAAGCCCTTGCCCTTGGTGGTGCCGATCACGTCGACGAACTGGCCGACCAGGAAATGCGCCGCGGTGATCTCGGCGCCGACTTCGAGCAACGCATCGGCGGAAACGCGGAATTCGACCAGCTTGCGCTTCGGCTCCAGTTTCGCCTTGGCGAAATGGCCACGCATCGGCTGGGTCACGTTCTTGACCTTGGCCTTGCCGGTGCCGAGCTGAACAGCGGTGTAGCCGTCCTTCTCCGCCGTGCGCACGGCCACGACCTGAACCTGATCGACCTCGAGCACGGTGACCGGCACGTGATTGCCGTCATCGGCGAACACGCGCGTCATGCCGAGTTTCTTGGCGATGAGACCGGTACGCATCGAAAATTCCTACAGCTTGATCTCGACGTCGACGCCGGCGGCGAGGTCGAGCTTCATCAGCGCGTCCACCGTTTGCGGCGTCGGATCGACGATATCGAGCACGCGCTTATGCGTGCGAATTTCGAACTGCTCGCGCGACTTCTTGTCGATGTGCGGCGAGCGCAGCACCGTGAATTTCTCGATTCGTGTCGGCAGCGGGATCGGGCCACGGACGCGCGCGCCGGTGCGCTTCGCCGTGTTCACGATCTCGCTGGTCGACTGGTCGAGCACGCGATGGTCGTAAGCCCGCAAGCGGATCCGGATATTTTGATTGTCATTCGCCATGTGTCTGTGTCCGCTCGCGGCTCGTTCCCTACTTAATGATTTTGGCGACGACGCCGGCGCCGACGGTACGGCCGCCCTCGCGGATGGCGAAGCGCAGGCCCTCGTCCATCGCGATGGGGGTGATCAGTTCGACCTCCATCTGGATGTTGTCCCC
>JANWJX010000012.1 GCA_025451725.1 Allostellaceae bacterium | reverse complement strand
TTCGTAATCAGTAGGTCCGCAGTTCGATCCTGCGCGTCGGCACCATCTTCACTCGCGGCTCCTCAGCGGATAACGCAATTCCGTGACGTCGTAACCGGCGCCGGCGGCGATGCGGATTACGCGCTCGCTGCCTTCGTTGAACATATCGGGTCGCACAGTGACGACCGGCTCATTCGTCGCGCGGTCGAGCGCCTCGGCGACGTCACGGCTGCGGCCGAGCTTCAACAAATTCAATCGGGTCGGAAATACCACGAGCGCGCGGCCAGCATCGGCCTCGCGGATCGCATCGGCTGGCGCGATCCATTGGCAGTCGAGCGTCTCGTAGCCGTCGGCGACGGCTTGCTGGCCCGGCGGCGCCGCGGCGATGAAGAATTGCGTGTCGAAGCGGCGGGGCTCCGCCTCGGGCGTGATCCAGTGCGCAAAATGCCGCAGGCGAACAGTGGCCAATTCGAATCCGTGACGGGTCAGCGCCGCGGCAAAGTCGGCCGTCTCGCGCGGGTTAGGGACCTCGTCATGGTCGAGGAGATGCGCGGCGCCGGGACGTCGTGCGAGCAGGATTCCAGCTTCCTCCCAAGTCTCGCGGATCGCGGCAACGCGAAAGGGCAGCAGGTCGGCGGGCGGGCAGCGCGCCGCCAGCGCATGGTCGCCCTCATCGACCTTGCCGCCGGGAAACACCAGCGCGCCCGCCGCGAAACCGGAATTGCCATGACGGCGCACCATCAGCACTTCGATTCCGGCCGGCGCATCTCGGACGACGAGGATGGTAGCGGCGGGTAGGGCGGGCTGAATCGGCATGACTCCCGCAATCATATGCCATTGGCGGCGAGCACCGACAGGGGTAAGAACTTTGTTCAGTCGCATAACGAATTGGCGGGGAGCAAGATGAAACGCAGCGAAGACCGGATTCTGACCACCCATGTCGGCAGCATGATCCGGCCGCCCGAATTGGTGGCGATGGGCAAGACGGTGAAGGACTTCCCCGAGACGCAGGCGCGCTATGACGCACTGTTAAACAATCTGGTGGTCGATGCGGTGAAGAAGCAGGTCGATGCCGGCATCGACATCGTCAATGACGGCGAGTACGGCAAGTCGAGTTGGGCCGCCTACATGCTCGAACGCGTCAGCGGTTTTGAGATGCGGCCCGATCAGATCCGGCAACTGGTCTGGATCGGCAAGGAGCGCGAGCGTTTCCGCGACGTCTTCGCCATCGACATTCCGCGCGCTATCACCGGCGTCCCGACCTGGGCCTGCATCAGCCCGATAAAATATACTGGACAGGCCGCGCTCAATCGCGGCATCGCGGCGCTCAAGGCGGCGACGGCGAAGATCAAGTCCGAGGAAGTGTTCATGACCGCGGTGGCGCCCGCCAGCTCGGCCTATGACGGCGTCAACGAGTATTACAAGAACGAGCACGACTACATCTTCGCCATCGCCGAAGCGATGCGCGAGGAATACCAGGCGATCTACAAGGCCGGTTTCGTGCTTCAGGTCGATGACGCGCTCATCACCAACTACTACGACTACCTCACCAGCATCAGCCCGGCGCGCTATCGCGAATGGGCCGAGCTGTGCATCGCGGCGCTGAACCACGCCCTCGAAGGCATCCCCGAGGATCGCATCCGCTATCACATCTGCTTCGGGTCGTGGCACGTGCCGCACACCACGGACGCGCCGCTCGAGGCGCTGATCGACATCGTGCTCAAAGTGAAGGCCGGCGCCTATTCCATCGAAGCGGCGAACGTGCGCCACGAGCATGAGTGGCGGGTGTGGGAGAAAGTGAAACTGGCGCCGGGCAAGATTCTGATCCCCGGCGTCGTGACGCATCACACCACGACCGTCGAGCATCCCCGTCTCGTCGCCGACCGCATTGTCCGCTACGCCAAACTGGTCGGGCGCGAGAACGTGATCGCCGGCACGGATTGCGGTTTCGCCCAGAACGAGACCATCCAGCGCACCATGCCCTCAGTGATGCTCGCCAAGTTTGAGACGCTGGCCGAAGGCGCGCGCCTTGCGACCAAGGAACTGTGGGGCCGTTAAGAGTTTTGGTCGTCAGTTTTCAGTATCAATTGTCGGGCAGGTCTTTGTTGACTGATAACCGATAACTGATAACTGATTAACCGATGGTCCCGAAACTTCTACTGCTGGCGTTTATCCTGCTGGTCGCTTGGTACGGCGTGCGCTTCGTCACGCGCGTCGGCCAGATGCGCCAAGCCATGCGCCGCGCGACGGAGCAGGCCGCGATGAACGCGCAGGCGCGTGGCCAGGGCGCGCGTCCGGCGATCGCCGCCGAAGATCTGGTCAAATGCCGCACGTGCGGCGCGTTCGTGCCGGCGAAAAGCGCCACGAGCTGCGGCCGCGCCGATTGTCCGTACTAGGCTTCGACTCGGTCGACGTGCTCCGCCTTGCGTCGCTGGCGGGGCCTCGATAAGTTGCACTGCAACATTGGTTTGCATCCCACATAATTGGCGATAGCGGCGCTGGCCACGGTGAGCGGTAACAGCTTTCAGGAACTGATTCTGCGGCTTCAGGCCTATTGGGGCGCGAAGGGCTGCGTCATCCTCCAGCCTTACGACGTCGAGATGGGCGCGGGCACGTTCCATCCGGCGACCACGCTGCGCGCGCTCGGCCCAAAACCGTGGAAGGCGGCCTATGTCCAACCCTCGCGCCGTCCCGGCGACGGGCGTTATGGCGAGAACCCGAACCGGCTCCAGCATTACTATCAATTCCAGGTCATCCTGAAGCCGGCTCCGGCCGACAGCCAGAAGCTCTACCTCGACAGCCTTACCGCTCTTGGCATCGACGCCAGGCGACACGACATCCGTTTCGTCGAAGACGATTGGGAAAGCCCGACGCTGGGCGCGTGGGGGTTGGGCTGGGAAGTGTGGCTCGACGGCATGGAAGTAACCCAATTCACTTACTTCCAGCAGGTCGGCGGTATCGAGTGCGATCCCGTCTCGACCGAGATCACCTACGGGCTCGAGCGCCTCGCGATGTATGTGCAGGGCGTGAACAATTTTTTCGACCTCGACTATAACGGCGCCGGCGTCAAATACGGCGACGTGTTCCTGAGGGCCGAACGCGAATATTCCGCCTACAATTTCGAGTTCGCCGACACGGAATTGCTGCTGCGTCATTTCGGGGATGCCGAGAAGGAATGCGCGGCGCTGTTGGAACGGCGACTGCCGCTGCCGGCCTACGACCAATGCATCAAGGCCAGCCATAATTTCAATCTGCTCGATGCGCGCGGCGTGATCTCGGTGACGGAGCGTGCGGCCTATATCGGCCGGGTGCGCGCACTCGCCAAGGCATGCTGCGAGGGCTGGCTCGCGGGCGAGGGCACGAACTGATGCCCGAGCTGCTTCTCGAAATCCAGACCGAGGAAATTCCGGCGCGGATGCAGACGCGCGCGGCCGAGGATCTTCTGCGTCTCGCGCGCGATAAATTCGCCGCCGCCGGTCTCGACGCAACAAAGGCGCAAAGCTTTGTCACGCCGCGACGGTTGACGTTGGTGGTCGAGGATTTACCCGCGATCCAGGCCTCCACCGAGGAGGAGCGCCGCGGTCCGCGGGTCGGTTCGCCGCAAGCCGCAATCGATGGATTTCTTAAGTCTGCCGGTGTGACGCTGGCGCAATGCGAACAGCGCGATACCGGCAAAGGCGTGTTCTACTTCGCGGTGATCCGCAAGACCGGCGGCGCGACCGCCGCGATCTTGCCGGAATTGTTGCGCGCCGTGTTGCTCGATCTGCCATGGCCCAAGTCGATGCGGTTTCCAGCGGCGACTTTCCGCTGGGTGCGGCCGATCGGCGGCGTGTTGTGCCTGTTCGATGGCAAGGTCGTGCCGCTCGATCTCGGCGGAATCGCGACCGGCAATTTGTCGCAAGGCCATCGCTTCCTGTCGCCGGGCCTTTTTGCCGTCACCAATTTCGCCGACTACAGTCAGCGCCTGCGGGATAGCCACGTCATTCTCGACGCCAAGGACAGAACCAAGGTGATCTCGCTCGCGCTCAATGAGCGCGCGACGGAGCAGGGCCTGACGTTGAAGAACGATCCGGGCTTGCTCGAAGAAGTCACAGGGCTAGTCGAATGGCCGGTGGTAATGACGGGCACGATAGACCCGGCTTTCATGGATCTGCCGCCCGAAGTGCTTATTACCTCGATGCGCACGCACCAGAAATATTTTTCCTGCCTCGACCGTGACGGCAAGCTCGCGCCGCGCTTCCTCGTCGTGGCGAACAATATTGCCGACGACGGCGGCAAGGAGATTGTCGCCGGCAACGAGCGCGTGCTGCGCGCGCGCCTCGCCGACGCGCGGTTCTTCTGGGACACCGACCGCAAGGTCAAGCTCGAAAGCCGGCTGCCGAAACTGGCGGAGCGCGTGTTTTACCAGGGGCTCGGGACCCTGTTCGACAAAGCCGAGCGCATGTCGCAACTGGCGACCGAGATCGCGCACTACATGGCGCCGCGGTTGCCGGAATTGCTCGGCGGCGAGCTGGCGTTGCGCAAGAACGCCAAGCGCGCCGGCCAACTGGCGAAGGCCGACCTCACCAGCGCAATGGTCGGCGAGTTTCCCGAACTGCAAGGCATCATGGGGCGCTATTACGCCGAGGCCGAGGGTGAGCGCGGCGATGTTGCCTACGCCATTGCCGAGCATTATTCGCCGCTCGGCCCGAGTGACCGCTGTCCGACCGAGCCGTTGAGCGTCGCGGTTGCGCTGGCCGACAAGATCGACACGCTGGTCGGGTTTTTCATCATCGGCGAAAAACCGACCGGCTCGAAGGACCCGTTCGCACTACGGCGCGCGGCGCTCGGCGTCGTCCGGCTGATTCTCGAGAACGAGCTCCGCTTTTCGCTGTATCAGGTGCTGCGCGGGTCGTTGGCGCTGTGGCAGGACTCTCTCGGCAGCAGCCGGTTCGGCGACCAGCCGATCGTCGAGCTGCTCGATTTTTTCGGCGAGCGATTGAAAGTGCATCTGCGCGACGGCGGTGTGCGCCACGACCTGATCGCTTCGGTATTCGCGCTTGGCGAGGACGACCTGGTGCGGCTAACGCGCCGGGTAGAGGCGCTGGCAGCATTTCTCGGCACCGAGGACGGCGCCAACTTGCTGACCGCCTATCGGCGGGCCGCCAATATCGTCGGGATCGAAGAAAAGCGGGATGGTGTTACCTATGGAGGCATGCCGGACGCGACTCAATTAATAATTGCAGAGGAGATCGCCCTCGCGAAACGTCTCGACGAGGCAGAAACTCAGGTCGCCGCAGCAGTGGAAACCGAGGCTTTTGCGCCGGCCATGACGGCCCTCGCGAGCCTTCGTCCTCAAATTGACGCTTTCTTTACGGAGATTACCGTAAATGTCAGGAACCAGGAGCTTCGGTCCAACCGGTTGAAGTTGCTGGCGCGCATCCGCGATACGTTCGATCGCGTCGCCGATTTCTCCCGTATCGAAGGATAGGGTGATGACGAACTGGATTTACAGCTTCGGCGAAGGCACCGCCGACGGTCGTGCGGATATGAAAAACCTCCTGGGCGGCAAGGGCGCTAACCTGGCGGAGATGTCGCACCTTGGCCTGCCGGTTCCGCCGGGCTTCACCATCACCACCGAAGTCTGCACCTACTATTACGCCAACAATCAGACCTATCCGAAACAGCTCGGCGACGACGTCGCGAAGGCGCTGGCGCTGGTGGAAAAGCGCATCGGCGCCAAATTCGGCGACGCCGACAATCCGCTGCTCGTGTCGGTGCGCTCCGGCGCGCGAGCTTCGATGCCGGGCATGATGGACACGGTTCTTAATCTCGGCCTCAACGACAAGACGGTGGTTGGCCTCGTCAAGAAAAGCGGCGACGAACGCTTTGCTTACGATTCCTACCGCCGCTTCATCCAGATGTACGGCCAGGTCGTACTCGGCATCGATCACCATAACTTCGAGGACGTGATCGAACGGCAGAAGCTGGCGACCGGCAAGAATCTCGACACCGAGCTGACCGCGAAAGACTGGCAGCAGGTCATCGCCGCGTACAAGACCCTGGTCCAACGTGAACTAAAGAAGCCGTTTCCCCAGGACCCACAGGATCAACTCTGGGGCGCGATCGGCGCGGTGTTCGGCTCGTGGATGAATCAGCGCGCGATCACCTATCGCCGCCTCCACGACATCCCTGCCGACTGGGGCACCGCCGTCAACGTGCAGGCGATGGTGTTCGGAAACATGGGTGACGGTTGCGCGACCGGCGTGGCGTTCACCCGCAACCCGTCGACCGGCGCCAACGAGTTCTACGGCGAGTTCCTGGTCAATGCGCAGGGCGAGGATGTCGTTGCCGGCATTCGCACACCGCAGCACCTGACGATCGCGGGTAAGAAGGCCAATGGCTCCGACTTGCCCGCGATGGAAGAGGTGATGCCGGACGTGTTCGCGGAACTGATGAAGGTGCGCAAGGCGCTTGAAGCGCATTACCGCGACATGCAGGACATCGAGTTCACGGTGCAGCAATCGAAGCTCTATATGCTGCAAACGCGAACCGGAAAACGCACCGCGCAAGCGGCGCTGAAGATCGCGGTCGATTGCGCCGAGAACGGTCTCATCACGCGCGCCGAGGCGGTGCAGCGCATCGACCCGTCCTCGCTCGACCAATTGCTGCATCCGCGGCTCGATCCCAAGGCCAAGAAAGACATTCTGGCGAAAGGCCTGCCGGCCTCGCCCGGCGCCGCATCAGGCGTTGTGGTGTTTTCGGCGGACGAGGCGGAAGCGCGCACGGCGCGCGGCGATGCCGTCATTCTGGTCCGCATCGAGACCAGCCCCGAGGACATTCACGGCATGCATGCCGCCAAGGGCACGCTGACAACGCGCGGCGGCATGACCAGCCACGCCGCGGTGGTGGCGCGCGGCATGGGCCGGCCGTGCGTCGCCGGCGCCGGCGAATTGCGCATCGACTATGCCGGCGGCACATTGGCGGTGCGCGACCGCGTTGTGCGCGCTGGCGAGACCATCACCATCGACGGGTCCACAGGTGAGGTGATGCTGGGCGAGGTGCCGACTCTGCAACCCGAGCTGTCGCGCGATTTCGTCACCATTATGGAATGGGCCGACGGCGTGCGCCGCATGCGCGTGCGCGCCAATGCCGACACGCCGACCGATGCGCGCACCGCGCGCCGCTTCGGCGCCGAAGGCATAGGCCTATGCCGCACCGAGCATATGTTTTTCGACGGCGACCGCATCGTCGCGGTGCGCGAAATGATCATGGCGGAGGATTCGGAAGGCCGGAAAAAGGCGCTCGCGAAGTTGCTGCCGATCCAGCGCCAGGACTTTATCGACATCTACAAGACGATGGGCGACCTGCCGGTGACGATCCGACTGCTCGATCCGCCGCTGCATGAGTTCCTGCCCAAGACCGAGGCGGAGATGAAGGAAGTCGCGGCGGCGACCGGGCGCGACATCGCCTCGATCCGCCAGGCCGCGATCGCGCTTCACGAGGCGAACCCGATGCTGGGCCATCGCGGCGTGCGGCTCGCCATCACCTCGCCGGAAATCTATGACATGCAGGTGCGCGCAATTTTCGAGGCGGCGGCGGCCGTCACCAAGGAAACCGGCACGACTATCAAGCCCGAGATCATGGTGCCGCTGGTCGCGACCAAGAAGGAGCTCGATCTCATCAAGGCGTCGATCGACCGCATCGCCGCCGAGGTCGGCAAAAACGCCGGCCGTGAGATTCCGTATACGGTCGGCACGATGATCGAGCTGCCGCGCGCCGCGTTGCGCGCCGGCGAGATCGCCGAAACCGCCGAATTCTTCAGCTTCGGCACCAACGATCTGACCCAGACCACGCTGGGTCTGTCGCGCGACGACAGCGGCAGTTTTCTCGGGGCCTACCAGAAAGCCGGCATCTTCGAACACGATCCGTTCGTCACCATCGACCGCGACGGCGTCGGCGAGTTGATCCGCATCGCCTTCACGCGCGGCCGCAAGACGCGCGGCGACCTGAAGCTCGGCATCTGCGGCGAGCATGGCGGCGACCCCGCTTCGGTCCGTTTCTGCGAGGAGGTCGGGCTCGACTATGTCTCGTGCTCGCCCTATCGCGTGCCGATCGCGCGTCTCGCGGCGGCGCAGGCCGCGATGTCGAAAGATCGGGTGGAAACCACCGCCTGAGCCAGAGTAGGATCGCCCGATGGGGACGATCTATGTCGCGCGCAGCGCCACTTTTTCCGAATGGGCATCGGATGTCGGCTTGAGCAAGAACGTGTTCAAGCTCGGCTACACCGACGAGCCGCCGGAGGAAGTGGTGAAGGCGAATTGGGGTGGGGCCGAGGACTGGACCATCGTCAAGAAAAAGGCGGCGGACAGTCTCGACGAGGCTGAGATGATCGCCAAGATGGCGCGCCGGGAAAAGATGATCGACCCCAATTACTATCCGCGCCTCAGAGGCACGACCGGGATTTTCAAAGTGCCGCCGGAAAAGGTCGAGAACAGCATTCTGGTCGCCAAGTCGATGGCGAACGAGACCATCTCGAAATTGCCGAAGGCGAAGCCCGCCGACTTCGCCGACTATCTCATTCAGAACGCGCTGAAATAACCGCGTCGCCTGCGCGCATCGGTTTGTCGAGCGCGTCGAGGCGCAACACCGCGAGCGCTGCGCCGTCGCGGCCCGAGCGCATCTCGCCGACTTCGTCCGCGCCCGCCATGATCGCGGTGCCGGGCGCAGGCAACGTCCCCGAGACCGAGACGGGCACAAGCTGCTTCTTCACCAGGGCGCGGTATTTCATGCGCGCGGTGAGTTCCTGGCCGATATAGCAGCCCTTGTTCCAGTCGATGCCGTTGAGCGCGTCGAAGCCGCTCTCCATCAGCAGCGATTTTTCCGGCACCAGGTCGCGGCTGCCGTCCGGCACGCCGAGCGACAGTCGCAGTACGTCGTATGCGGCGTCGTTTGCGGAAGCGAGGGCGGCGGCTGTTTCACGGGAAACAATCGCGCGCCAGCCGAGCGCCGGGTTGCGCGGATCCGGGAAGGAAACGCCGGAAATCGCCGGCAAATCGCCGCCAAACACCGCTAAAACCGCGAGATCCGGGCGCGGCGTCAGCGTCACTTTCGAGCGCAGCCGGTACATGGTCAGGCGGCGGACGAGGTCGGGCAGGCGCGCTTCCTCGCCGTCGAGCAGCCAGGAATCGCCGGCCGAAACCAGGAAGAAATCGTGTAGAAAACGGCCCTGCGCGGTGAGCAAAGCGGCATAAATCGCGCTGTTTTCGCCGATCTTCGCGACATCGTTGGTGATCAGACCCTGGAGGAAATCGGCCCGGTCCGGCCCGCCGATCTCCAGCACGCCGCGCGCCGGGAGCAGGGCGATTTTCGCGCTCATGCGATCCGCCAGCCGAGCTTTTCGCCCGCGAGGAACGGCCGCACCATTGCCACCTCGCGCGGCACGTCCTGTTCGCGGCGCACCAGCGTCGTGGTCTCGCGGTTGACCGGCATGCGATAGAAATGGGCACCGTTGACGGAAGCGAAAGCCTCTAACTTGTCGAGCGCGTTCTCTTCGTCGAACACGCGCGCGTAAACCTCGAGCGCGTTGGGCGCCGAGAAAATGCCGGCGCAGCCGCAATCGCACTCCTTGTCTTTGACCGGATGCGGCGCGGAATCGGTGCCGAGGAAGAACTTGGCGCCGCCCGAGGTCGCGGCGCGGCGCAGCGCCTGGCGGTCTTCCTCGCGCTTCGCCACCGGCAGGCAATACAGATGCGGCCGCAGCCCGCCCTGGAACAGCGCGTTGCGGTTGATGATGAGATGGTGCGCGGTGATGGTGGCGGCGAGGTTCGGCCCGGCATCCTCGACAAATTTCACCGCGGCGCGCGTCGTGACGTGCTCCAGCACGATGCGCAGGCTCGGGAGCCGCACCATCAGCGGGGCTAGCACGCGCTCGAGGAACACCGCCTCGCGGTCGAACACGTCGACCGTCGGGTCGGTGACCTCGCCATGCATCAGAAGCGGCATGCCGATCTCCGTCATGCGCGCCAGCACCGCGTCGATCTTGCGGATGTCGGTGACGCCATGCGCCGAATTGGTGGTGGCGTTGGCGGGATAGAGTTTCGCGGCAACCCACGCCCCGTTCTCATAGCCGCGCGCGATCTCGCCCGGGTCGGTCGCGTCGGTGAGATAGGCCGTCATCAGCGGCGTGAAATTCGGGCCGGCGGGCAGGGCGGCGAGAATGCGCTCACGATAGGCGACGGCCGCCGCCACATGCGTCACCGGCGGCGACAGGTTCGGCATCACGATGGCGCGCGCGAACACGCGCGATGTGTAGGGCAGAACCCCCGCCAGCATGTCGCCGTCGCGCAGATGCACATGCCAGTCGTCGGGCCGGCGGATGGTGATGACGTCGCGGCTCACGCCATCCCTTTTCCGCGTATTCGCGCCCGCTCGCAAGGCCCATCAAATCTATTTTGAGGCGGAGGAGCTTCAACGATAAGATGCGCCCCGGGAGCGGGAGCGATGCGGGGCGGAACAAAAAAATCGGCCGGTCGCACCAAACCGGGAAAAGCGACGTCGAAACCCCGCGCGGCGCCGGCGACGCGCGGGCGAGCGGCTACCACCGGCCGCGTGGCGGTTGCGGGCAAGAAGGCCTCCGTCAAGCCTCGCCCAAATCGCGCAACGCCGGACCGGGCGCTGGCAAAGATCCGCGCCGAACTCGCCGAGGCGCGGGCGCAACAGACGGCGACAGCGGAAATCCTCGAGATCATCAATCGTTCCTCGGGCGATCCCGCGCCGGTATTCGACGCCATTCTGAAACGGGCGATGCGCCTCTGCGACGCTGCGTTCGGCGGCTTGCTCGTGCCCGACGGCGAATTCGTCAAATACCTGACGTTCCATAACGTACCGCAGCAGTTCGTCGACTTTCTGACGCGTCATCAGGTTAGGCCGAGGACCATGTTCGGCCCGACCTGGGAAACGGGGGGCGTGGTCAATATTGCCGATCTATCGCGAACCGAGGCCTATCGCCGTCGTATCCCGGTCACGGTGTCGGCGGTCGAAGATGGCGGTATCCGCGCCATGCTGCTGGTGCCGATGACGCGGAAAGGCGCGTTTGTCGGCGCTTTCACCATCTATCGCCAGGAAGTGCGGCCGTTCACGGACCGGCAGGTTGCGCTGGCGCATGGCTTCGCCGCGCAAGCCGCGATCGCGATGGAGAACGCGCGGCTCCTGGGCGAGCTCAACGCGCGCAACGGCGACCTCACGCAATCGCTGGAGCGGCAAACGGCAACGTCGGAGATTCTGCGCGCCATCGCCGCATCGCCGGGCGACGCCGAAGGCACGCTGAAGAAGATCGCCGAGACCACCGCGCATCTCTTCGGCGCGACGGGCGTCTCTTTCCGCATCGCCGAGGGCGACGAGTTCAAATTGTTTATCGGGGTCGGTCGCGGCGCGCAGGAGGTGACCCGAAAAATCTACGACGATCCCGCGCGGCGCCTGAAAGTCAGCGATCCGGGCTTGCCCGGTCGTGTCATCACCGGAAACCGGCAAATCCACGTTCCCGATCTCGATCATCTGGAACCGGAGATGGCGAGTTGGCCCGGCCTTCCCATCGCGCGGGCCGCCGGCACGCGGACCATGGTCGGAACGCCGCTGCGCAGCGGCGGCCGTGCGGTGGGCGCCGTGCTGATCTATCGCGACGAATTGAGGCCGTTCGACGACGTCGAATTGCAGTTGGTGCAATCCTTCGCCGATCAGGCGGTGATTGCCATCGAGAATGCGCGGCTCCTCTCGGAGTTGCGCCAATCGCTCGATCGCCAGACGGCGACCGCGGAGGTGCTGCAAGTCATCAATTCCTCGCCGGGCGATGTCGCGCCCGTGTTCGACGCGATCCTCGAAAAGGCCCACACATTGTGCGGCGCCGCGCGCGGTTCCTTGTTCCTGATCGAGGGCGATTCCTTCCATGCTGCCGCGACTCGCGGTTACCCCGACGACATGGCGGCGGGCTTGCGCCGGAGCAAGTCTCTTGCGCAAGCACCGCCGTTCCGAGCGCTCATCGCGGGCCGGCGCATGGTTCACCAACCCGACCTACTCACGGCGGTCGCGGAAGACGATTTGGTTGGGCGCGAGGTGGCCACGCGCGGCGGCATTCGCACCAATCTCTTGCTGCCGCTACGCAAGGACGAGACGTTGCTGGGCATCATTTCCTGCAACCGCCTCGAAGTCCGTCCGTTCACCGACAAGGAGATCGAACTTCTCGAAAGTTTCGCGGCGCAAGCCGTGATCGCGATCGAGAACGCGCGGCTGCTGACGGAGTTGCGGGAGTCGCTCGACCGCCAGACCGCCATGTCCGAGGTTTTGGGCGTTATCTCCGCATCGCCCGGACAGGTACAGCCGGTTTTCGAAAAGATGCTGGAATGCGCCCTCCGGCTTTGTCGTGCCCATATGGGAACGATTAATCAGGTGACCGACGGCGGTTTCACCGAAGCGGCGAGAATCGGCGCCCCATCTGAATTCGCGTTTCGGCTCGACAACTACCGTCCGCCGCCCGATACGCCTTTGGCCCGATTGCTGGCGCGGAAATCGACGATCCGCATCGACGATTATTCCGCGACAGAAGGCTACGCCGCCGGCACTCCGGCGATCGTGGCGTTGGTCGATCTGGGCCGGGCCCGCTCCGCGATGCAAGTCCCGATGGTCAAGGACGGCGAAGTTGTCGGCGCGATGACGATCTACCGGCCCGAAGTCAATCCGTTCGACGACCGGGACGCGACCATCGCCGAGGACTTCGCCAAGCAAGCGGTGATCGCGATCGAGAATGCCCGCTTGTTGTCCGAATTGCATCGGCGCACGGCCGATCTCCAGGAATCGCTCGAATACCAGACCGCGACCAGCGACGTGCTGAAGGTGATCAGCCGCACAACCTTCGACCTCGAGCCGGTTCTACAATATGTGCTCGAAACCGCGTTGCGCCTTTGTCAGGCGCCGCAAGGCAGCATCTTCCGCCTCGACGGCGAGGTGTATCGCTGGGCGGTCGGCAAGGATTTGAATCCCACATACGAGGAAATCGAACGCAACACGCCGATCGAACCCGGCGAGGGCACCATCGTCGGCCGGGCTGCGTTGCGGCGTCAAACCGTGCAGATCGTCGATGCTTGGGAAGACCCAGCTTACGCGGCGAAGGACGATGCCCGCATCACCCTGGCACGGACCATGCTGGGCGTGCCGCTGCTGCGCGAAGGCGTGCCGATCGGCGTGATCGCGATGGCCCGAAAAGTGGTCGAGCCCTTCAAGCAGAAGGAGATCGACCTCGTCACCACATTCGCCGACCAGGCGGTCATCGCGATCGAGAACGCGCGGCTGCTGAACGAGTTGCAGTCGCGCCAGGCGGAGTTGCGCGTCACGTTCGACAATATGGGCGACGCCGTGATCATGTTCGACGGCGCGCAGCGGCTCGTGGCCTGGAACCGCAACTTCCTGCACATGCTGGATATACCCGAGACCTGGCCGGCGACGCCGCGGACTTTCGCCGACATGACCGATTACCTGACGGCGCGCGGCGAATTCGGCGATATGCCGCCGCCCGACATGGCGGCGCCTAGCCGCGACGGCGAAGTCCGCCCAATCCGCTACGAGCGGACGCGGCCGAATGGGCGCGTATTGGAGGTGCGGCGCAACCCGATCCCCGGCGGCGCCGGCTTCGTCTTCATCTATTCCGACATCACCGAGCGCAAACTGGCGGAGCAGAGCATCCTCGCCGCGCGCGAGGCGGCGGAGCACGCGCTCGCAGACTTGAAACTGGCGCAAGCCAATCTGGTCCAGTCGGAAAAGATGGCGTCGCTCGGCGCGCTTACCGCCGGAATCGCGCACGAGATCAAGAACCCGCTCAACTTCGTCAACAATTTCGCCAGCCTGTCGCACGAGTTGTTGGACGAATTGAAGGAGACCGCCGCGCCCGCCTTCGCCACTCTCGATGCCGACAAGCGCGACGAGATCGACGAGACGATGACGATGCTGGCCGGTAACCTCGAAAAAATTCAGGAACACGGCAAGCGCGCCGACGGCATCGTCAAAAGCATGCTCGCGCACAGCCGCGGCGGCTCCGGCGACCGGCGCGAGGCCGACGTCAACGCGCTGGTCGAGGAATCGCTCAATCTCGCCTATCACGGCGCGCGGGCGCAGGACCAGAATTTCAACATCACGCTGGAACGCGACTACGACAAGGCGATGAAGCCGATCGAGTTGGTGCCGCAGGACGTGACCCGCGTGTTCCTCAATCTCTGCGGCAACGGCTTCTATGCCGCGAACAAGCGGCGCAAGGACGGCGGTAACGACGCGTTCCGCCCGATGCTGAAGGTCGCGACACGCGATCTCGGCGACGTGGTCGAAGTCCGCATCCGCGACAACGGCATCGGCATTCCGCCGGACATCAAGGACAAACTGTTCCAGCCCTTCTTCACCACCAAGCCAACCGGGGAGGGCACCGGCCTCGGCCTGTCGATCAGCTATGACATCGTGACGCAACAACATGGCGGCACGATCGCGGTCGACAGCGCGGTCGGCGATTTCACCGAATTCACCATCCGACTGCCGCGCAAGCGATAGACCAAGAGACGAGGAGCCTTATGAGTGTGAGTATTCTTGTGGTCGATGACGAGCCCGACGTCGCCGACATGTTCCGCCAACGTTTTCGCCGCGAGGCGCGCGATGGAAGATATGTGCTGCATTTCGCCAGCTCCGGCGAAGAGGCGCTCGATCGCCTCCAAGGGCCGATCCAGCCCGAACTTTTGGTGATTTTGTCCGATATCAATATGCCCGGCATGGACGGGCTGACCCTGCTGCAGCAGGTGAAGCAGCGCTGGCCGGAGTTGCCGGTGATGATGGTCACGGCCTATGGCGACGACGAGAGGCGCCGCCGTGCCGACGAATTCGGCGCCGTCGAGTTCATCACCAAGCCGGTCGATTTCGATCATCTGAAGGCGCAGCTCACCCGGCTGCCCGCGGCGCAGGCGTAACGGGCGCGCGATGGCCGTTGCCCGAATCCTTGCCGTCGACGACGAGCCGGATTTCGAGCTGCTCATCACCCAACGATTTCGCAAACAGATTCGCGGCGGCGAATTTGTCTTTACGTTCGCGGGTAACGGCGAGGAAGCGCTGACGAAGCTCGACGCCGATCCGGACATCGACTTGATTCTGCTCGACATCAACATGCCGGTGATGGACGGGCTGACGATGCTGGCGAAATTGCGCGAACGCGAAAACAGCGTGCGTTCGATCATCGTTTCGGCCTATGGCGATATGGAAAATTTGCGCACCGCCATGAATCGCGGCGCATTCGATTTCGTCACCAAGCCGGTCGATCTCGCCGACCTTGAGACCACGATGCGCAAGACGCTGGCCGATGTCGCAAACCGGCGCGAACTCGAACGACAGCGCGCCGCCGCGGAGCGCGCGCGGCACAATCTCTCGCGCTATTTCTCTCCCAACATCGTCGAGATGCTGGCGGCCCAGGATGAGCCGTTGGGCGCGGTCCGGCGCGAGACCGTCGCGGTGCTGTTCGCCGACATTGTCGGTTTCACCCGCATGGCCGAGACGATGACGCCCGAGGCGGTGATGTCGCTGCTGCGCGTGTTCCACGAGCGCATGACGGCGCAGATCTTCGCCTGCGGCGGCACGATCGACAAATATATCGGCGACGCCATTGTTGCGGTGTTTGGCGTGCCCACGCCAAGTCCCGCCGACGCCGCCAACGCGCTCACCTGCGCCGACCGGATGCTGGCGGCGCTCGACGCCTGGAACGGCGAGCGCGCCCGCGACGGGGAGCCGTCACTCGCGATCGGCATCGGCCTGAATTACGGGCCTGCCGTGCTCGGCGATGTCGGCAGCGCGCACAGCATGGCCTTCACCGTCATCGGCGACATGGTCAACACCGCGAGCCGGCTGCAACAGCTCACGCGCACGCTCAACACCCCGTTGGTGGTCGGCGAGCCATTAGTCGATGCGCTGCGCGGCGGAACGTCAAATGGCGCAAGCTCGTTGCTGGAACAATTACGCGACGGCGGCGAACAGATACTGCGCGGCCGCGCCGGCGCCATCCGCATCTGGACGCGCGGCCCTTAGCCGGCGTCGGCCCGGGACGGCCTCCCCGCGCCGCATCAGGTCGTCGGGCGCGCCGCCGGCCGGCTGGTCCGCAGCGGCCGTTCCTCCAGGCGCCACAGCGCCAGCAGCGCCAGGGCGAAGCCCGCCGAGGTTCCGAAGAAGATGAATTGGAAGGTATCGGCAAGCGCGGCCCGCTCGCCGATCGCCCCGGCGGAAGCTGTCCCCTGCAAGATTTCGGGCCCGAGTTTGGCGGCGAGAATCGCGCCGAACACCCCGACAAAGGTCGTACCCGCGAGGCTGCGGACGAAATTGAGCGAAGCGGTCGCGGCGCCGAGCTGGTCCCACTCCACCGCGTTCTGCAGCGATACCGTCGCCACCGGCGGTACGGTGCCGACGCCGAGGCCGATGATCGTCAGCAGCACTTCGATGGCGACCAGTCCCGAGCGGTTTGCGACGAAACCGAGCGTGATCGTCGCGGCTAGTGCCAGGGAGGCCCCGACGATCGGCATCACCTTGTAACGGCGGACCCGCGCGGTGACCTGGCCGGAAATTCCCGCGCCGACATTGAAACTGAACATCAGCGTCATCAGCAGCAAGCCGGAACGCGACGCACTGAGCCCGAGGAGAAGCTGGAGGAACAACGGCACGAAGACGTTCAGCACGATGGTCGCGCCCGACCCCATCGAGTTGGCCAGGATGGCGAAGATGACGATCGGGTTGGACAGGACGCCGAGCGGAACCAGCGGCTCCGGCGCCCGTCGCAATCGCACGGCAAAGCCCACCCAACTTGCGGCCGAAAACGCCACAAGCCCGACGATGGGCGCCGATATCCAGGGGAAGCGGTTACCGCCGAGATCGATGGCCGCAATCAATGACGCGGTCGCGACCATGACCAGGCCCGCGCCGAGAAAATCGAGCCGATGCCGCCGCGCGTGCCGAGGCAGCCGCCGAAGCTGCACGGCCGATATCATGAACGAGAGCAGGCCGAGCGGCAGGTTGATCCAGAAAATCACCGTCCAGTCGAGATATTGCGCGAGGAAGCCGCCGAGCGCCGGACCGACGGCGCCCGAGGTCGCGAAGACGATGACGAAATACGTGTAGTACTTGACCCGATCCTTCGGCGATGCGATGTCGGCAAGGACCGTCATTGCCAGCAGGATCAGGCTGCCGCCGCCCAGGCCCTGAACCGCGCGTCCGAGGATCAAGACGAAGAGGCTCGGCGCCAATGCACAGATGATAGAGCCGATCAAGAACACGGCGGTGGCCCCGAGCATGGCCACGCGCCTGCCGTGAATGTCGCTGAGCTTGCCGATCACCGGCGTCACCGCCGTCCCGGTGAGGAGATAAGCCGTCACCACCCAGGGAAGATTCTGCAGGTCGCCCAAGGCGCGGCCGATGGTCGGCAGCGCCGCGCCGACGATCGTCTGGTCGACCGAGCCGAGGAACACGGGCAGGAGCACCCCGATCGTGATCGTCAGGGCGTCGCGATGGCTCAGCTCGGAGGACGGGTCGCTGGTATCCATATCGAAAATCGCGGCGTGAGTTAGACCGTGTTTTCCGGGCCAGATCAATCCACCGCGCGGGTTACCGCAACGCCTCCGCAAGCCACGCCCGAAATTGTTGTCGCCGCTTGTCGTCGAACGACTCGGTTACGGCAGCTTCATTCATGTCGGCCACCGTCACCCCGGCAAGTGCTTTTCGCGAGCAATGAGATTTTAGCGGCCGCGCGCCCAAGGGTCGGCATGCTCGCCGATGCCGCCGCAATCGGCCGCCGCTCCGCCGGCGAGGCGGCGGCACGGTTGGTCGCCGCGTCGCGCCGTTAATCCGGTAAACCCGCCTTGCGCAGTCCGTCCAGCATCAGGTCGAGGTCTTCCGCGCGCCGGTAGACCGCGATGGTGCGCACCCAGGCGATCGACGCGTCGGGCTTGATCCGCCGAATATCCGCGAGGGCGTCGCGGGCGCGGGTGCTGTCGCCCAATTGGCCGTAGCACGCGGCAAGCGCGGAAAGCGCCGGCATGGCTTGAGGGTTGCGGACAATGCTGCGCGCGATGAGTTGCGCCGCCTCGCCGAAGCGGCCCATCGAATAGGCGGCCTGACCGAGATAAAGATCGTAATAGGCCGGGTAGAACGGATTGAGGCGCTTCGCCGTGCCGATGAGTTCGCCCGTTCGTTCGGGCTCGCCGCTGAACATGCAGATACCGGCCAGCGTTGCATACGCCTCGGCGTCGTTGGGTTCGATCTCGATCCAACGCGAGGCCGCGTCGAGGGCGGCGTCATGTTTGCGCTGGAACAAAAGGATCATCGCCAACGCCTCGTAGACGAGCGGCGAGGATGGATCGAGTTGCCGCGCCCTTTGCGCCGCGGCGAAGGCTTTGTCCAGCCCTTCCGCAGAACCGTCCAGCCTTGCATGCATCAAGGTTTCGGCCAGACCGGCATGCGCGGCGGCGTAGTTCGGATCGAGCGCGATCGCGCGTTCGTAAAGCTGCCGTGCGGCGTCGTTGCCCTCGGGTGAATAGAGGCGGTACTGCTCGCGGCCGCGCAGGACACAATCGTAGGCTTCGGGATTTTCGGTCTCGACGCGGGTCCGCGGACGTTCGGCGCCGATGAGTCTGACTTTGAGCGCGGACACGATCTGCGACGTGATGTCGTCCTGCACCGCGAAAATATCCACAAGCTCGCGGTCGTAGCGTTCGGCCCAGAGATGCGCGCCGCTCCCGGCGTCGATGAGCTGGCCCGATACGCGCACGCGGTTGCCCGATTTGCGCACGCTGCCTTCGAGCACGTGGCGAACACCGAGCTCGGCGCCGACCCGTTTCACGTCGACCGGCTTGCCCTTGTAGGTGAAGCTCGAATTGCGCGCGATGACGTGCAGCTCGGGCAATTTCGACAGGCTGGTGATGATGTCGTCGGCGATGCCGTCGGAAAAATATTCCTGCTCCGGGTCGCCGCTCATATTGCTGAAGGCGAGCACGGCGATGGATGGTTTGTCTGCGACTTGCGGCGTCACGGCGGCATCGCCGGCCTCGCCGCCGACGCGAAATACTTCGACCGGGCGGGCGATATTCTTCACCAGCCGCTCGCCAAGCGCCTCGATGCCGACCGGGATCTTGCCGCGCACCTGTTCGGCGACCGCGCGCGAGATATAGACGGAGCCGGGTTCCGCCAGCGCTTCGATCCGCGCCGCGACGTTGACGCCGTCGCCGTAAATGTCGTCGGCATCGACGATGATGTCGCCGACATTGATGCCGATGCGGAACGCGATGCGGTCGCCCTCGGCGATGTCCGCGTTGCGCTCGGCGATGCGCTTTTGCATTTCGACCGCGCATGCGACCGCGTCCACCGCGCTGGCGAATTCGATCAGTGTGCCGTCGCCGATGAGCTTGACGGTGCGGCCGGCGTGGGCGGCAACGGTCGGATCGATGATCTCGCGCCGCAAGGATTTGAGCCGCGCCAGCGTGCCGGCTTCGTCGCGCCCCATGAGTTGGGAATAGCCGACCACGTCGGCCGAGAGGATTGCCGCGAGCCTCCGTTGCAGCCGCTCTTCGGCCATGCGTGTCAGTCCTTGTCGTCGCCCGAGAAGTGCCGAAAGGGAACCTTAGACCGCGGCCATAACGATGTGCGCCTGGATTTTGGCGGCAACGGCGCCGCTGCCATGTCTGTCCGCAATCGCGGATGCGGCGTAGTCGGTGGCGGTTTCCAGTTTTCCCGCTTCCCTGGCTTCGATTTCATTGCGGAGAAGGGTTCCCTGGCAATAAGCGACGGCCGGAATGCGCGGCGACGACGCACGGCTTTGTTCGGCCCTCGTTTCGATCGCCACACCGGAGAAACCGGCGTCCTCCAGCTCGCGACGGATCAGCGCCGTGTCGTGGTAGCCGTGCGGCGTGCGCGCCAGAAAGCGCGGCGGATCGTTCGGAAAAATCCGCGCAAGGGCCTTCGTCACATCGTCCGCGAATATATTCTC
>JANWJX010000011.1 GCA_025451725.1 Allostellaceae bacterium | reverse complement strand
TCGGCACCATCTTGCTCAAGACGCGCGGCGACGCGCAGGCCGTGCTCGACGCGGACTCGCATCTGCTGGCGCATCGCGACGACTGGCTGGTGCGCGAGACGATCGGTTTTCTGCGCCGCACTTTGTCACGGCTCGACGTTTCGTCGCGCAGCCTGTTCGCTATCGTCGAGCCCGGCTCGTGTTTTGCCGGCACGCTGTTGGAATTGGCGCTCGCCGCCGACCGCACCTACATGCTGGCGGCGGAGGAGGGCGACAACGACCCGCCGCGCCTCGTCGTGTCGCAAGCCAATCTCGATCTTTATCCGATGGCCAACGGCCTTGCGCGCCTCGCCAACCGGTTCGGCGGCGACGCCGCGCCGCTCGGCAAGATCGCGGAGCATGTCGGCAAGCCGCTCGACGCCGAGACCGCGCTGGCGTTGGGTCTCGTTACGGTGACGCCGGACGAGTTGGATTGGGACGACGAAATACGTCTCGCCATCGAAGAGCGCGCCAGCCTGTCGCCGGACGCGCTGACCGGATTGGAAGCGAGCCTGCGCTTCGCCGGCCCGGAGACGATGGCGACGCGCGTGTTCGGGCGTCTGTCCGCCTGGCAGAACTGGATCTTCAATCGGTCGAACGCGACCGGCGCGCAAGGCGCGCTCAAACTGTTCGGCACCGGCACCAAACCGAAATTCGATTGGGAGCGGGTGTAGAAGTAATAGGAGCGGGGGACATGTCCATCGACTACCAGGAACGGATTCCCAATAACGTCGATCTCGCGAGCAACAAGACGCTCCAGCGCGCGCTCGAACATTGGCAGCCGGCGTTCCTCAACTGGTGGCGCGAGATGGGGCCGAGCGATTTCCTCCAGTCGGAGCCTTATCTGCGTACCGCGATCTCGGTCGATCGCGCCGGCTGGGCGACGTTCGGCCACGTCAAAATGCCGGACTATCGGTGGGGCATTTTCCTCGCCGAGCAGGAGCCCGACCGCCGCATCGGGTTCGGCGACGAGTTCGGCAAGCCGGTATGGCAGCAAGTGCCGGGCGAATTGCGCTCGACCTTGCGCCGCCTCATCGTGACGCAGGGCGACACGGAGCCCGCCTCGGTCGAGCAGCAGCGCCTGCTCGGCCACACCGCGCCGTCGCTCTACGATCTGCGCAATCTGTTTCAGGTCAATGTCGAGGAAGGCCGTCACCTGTGGGCGATGGTCTATCTGCTCCACGCCTATTTCGGCCGCGACGGCCGCGAGGAAGCCGAAGCCTTGCTCGAGCGCCACTCGGGCGACACCGACAAGCCGCGCATTCTCACTACCTTCAACGAGCCGATCGCCGACTGGCTCAGCTTTTTCATGTTCACCTTCTTCACCGATCGCGACGGCAAGTTCCAGCTCAAGAGCTTTGCCGAAAGCGGCTTCGATCCGTTGGCGCGCACGACGCGCTTCATGCTGACGGAGGAAGGTCATCACATGTTCGTCGGCGACAGCGGCATCGCGCGCGTCATCCGCCGCACCGTCGAGGTGATGAGGGAGGTCGGCGAGGAACCGGACAAGGTGCGGGCGGCGGGCGCGATCGATCTCCCGACCATCCAGCGCTATCTCAATTTCTGGTTCGCGTCGTCGCTCGATTTGTTCGGAGCGGAAAGTTCGTCCAACGCCGCGCTCTATTTCGCCGCCGGGGTGAAGGGCCGGCCCGACGAAGCCAAGTTCGAGGATCATCTGTGCCGCGACGGCGTCATGGCGATCGACCAGCCGGACGGGAAGGGCGGCGTCACCTCCGAGAATGTGCCGTTGCGCAATGCCATGAACGAAGCGGTGCGCGGCGCCTATGTCCATGAATGCGCCATCGGCGTGCGGCGCTGGAACAGCTTTATCGCGGCCGGCGGATTCAAGACAGAACTCGCCCTGCCGAGCCCGCGCTTTCACCGCAACCAGGGCGTCTGGGCCAATCAGCCGGTCGACCCGGCGGGCAACCTCATCCCGGCGGATGCCTACGCCAAGGGGTTGCCGCGCTGGCTGCCGAGCGACGCCGACCGCGCCTTTGTCCACAGCCTGATGCAGCGCGTGACCGAGCCGGGGAAAGTCGCGGCCTGGATCGCGCCTCCCGACCGCGGGGTCAACGAGTTGCCGCTGGATTACGATTACGTTCGGTTGAATTGAAGAGAGTCGCCTTGCCATGCGCGGGTCGCGCGGCTGGGCGCACTGCCCTACGGCGATCCGCCATTGTCATCGCGTCGCGCGCCCCTTATAAAACGGCGGAAATTATTTCAGTCGCCAAGATAAATTAGGAGGCGACCCGAGGGGTCATGGATTACGCGGCCGCGCGTCTCAACATGGTCGAGAGCCAGCTCCGTCCGAACAAGGTGGCGGATGAGGGACTGTTGTCGGCGTTTCTCGCGGTGCCGCGCGAGCGTTTCGTGCCGACCCTGTTTCACGACGCGGCCTATTCCGACGACGACCTGCCGCTCGGCGGCGGACGGAGTCTCCTGGAACCGATGATTCTGGGGCGGATGCTTGCCGTCGCGAAGATCGGCTCGGGCGACCGCGTGCTGGATGTCGGAAGCGGCACCGGCTATGGCACCGCGATCATGGCGCGATTGGCACGGCAAGTGACCGGCATCGAGGACAACAGCGATTTCGTCGCCCAGGCCCGCGCGCGCCTCGCGGAACTCGGCGTGCTTCACGCCGAAATCGTCGAGGGCAAGTTGACCGACGGGCATCGCGCCGGCGCGCCGTATGACGTCATCGTCATCGAAGGCGCGGTCGCCGCCATTCCCGACGCAATCGCCGATCAGCTGGCCGAAGGCGGCCGGCTGCTCGCCGTGGTCAAGGCCGGCGGCGCCGTGGGGCGCGCCATGCTTATGACCCGTGCCGACGGCGTGTTGTCCCGCCGTCCGCTGTTCGATGCAGCCTGCCCGATGCTGCCCGGTTTCGAGGCGGCGCCGCGTTTTGTGTTTTGAGGAGCATATGACGCCGATGGCCGCCCCCTCGTTGCTTCGTTTCCGTGTCCTGGCGCTCAGCGTCGCGTTCCTGGCGTTTGCCGGCGTTGCCCGGGCGGAAACACTGCAAGACGCGCTGGCCGATGCGTATCAGAGCAATCCGCAACTCTTGTCTGAACGGGCGCATCTGCGCGCGGTCGACGAAGGCGTGCCGCAGGCGCTGGCGAACTGGCGGCCGAGCGTTACGTTCAATGGTGCGGCGGGCGCGGAGCGCACCACCAACTCGCCCTATGCGCCCAACTTGCCTGTGTTCGTGCCCTTCACGACACCGGGTTGCGGCGTGCCGCCCTGCGTCTTCACTATCCCGTCGACTTTCCGGTCGGTCAACAACACCACGCCGAATACGATCGACATCAACATTACCCAGCCGTTGTTCCGGGGCGGTCGGACTATTGCTCAGACCGCGGTCGCCGAAAAGACCGTCGAAGCCGAAAGAGCGAGGCTTGACGTCACCGAACAATCTGTATTTTTCAGTGTAATACAAGCCTATCTTGATGTTGTACGCGATCAAGCGACGCTGGAACTGAGCATCGCCAACGAGCAGCTTTTGCGGAAGCAGCTCGAGTCGACTCAAGAACAGTTTCGCGTCGGCACGCTGACCCGCACCGACGTCGCGCAGGCGCAAGCGCAATATGCCAGCGCGGTCGCGAGCCGCAATCAGGCGGAAGGCAACCTCCAGGTCAGCCGCGCGAATTATCAGCGCGCGGTCGGCCATGTCCCCCCCAAGCTTTCCTCGACGAAGGTGCGGCCGGTGCTGCCGGCGACCCGCGAAGAGGCGCTGAGCATGGCGTCCGCCAAAAACCCTAACGTGATCGCGGCGTTGTTCTCGGAAGATGCCGCGCGCGACCAGGTCAAGGTGATCCGAGGCCAGTTACTGCCGACGTTGTCGGTGGTGGGCGATTATCAGCGCCTCAACGACGTCGCCTTTCCGAAATCCGATCAGACCGTCGCATCGGTCGAGGCGCGCATGACGATGCCGCTGTACGAGGGCGGTGCGATCTATTCGCAGACGCGTCAGGCGATCCAGACGGTCGGCCAGCTTCAGGGCGTGACCGACGATGCGCGCCGTGCGGCGGTTCAGGCGGCGACGCAAGCCTGGGAAACCATCGCCTCGACGCGCGCGCAGCGCCAGTCGCTGCAACAAACGGTGAAAGCCGCCGAGGTTGCGTTCGAAGGCACCCAGGCCGAGCAGCGCGTCGGCACCCGCACCATCCTCGATGTGTTGATCACGGAGCAGCAATTGTTTACCGCACGGGTGCAACTGGTCGCGACCGAGCACGATCTGGCGCTCGCCGAGTTCAACCTCGCGCAGCAAATCGGGCGGCTGACCGTCGCCGACCTCCAACTCAAAGTGACGCCTTACGACGCCACGCGGCACTACAATGAAGTGCGCGGCAAATGGATCGGCTTTGGCTCGGGCGAGTGACGGGTCGCGATAACTGGAAATCGCCCGCACTTTCCCTTACTCTTTCGCCAGTAACGCCGAGGCGTCCGAATGGCGGAAATACGTAATCCCAGCGAGCCGTCGATGGAGGAGATTCTCGCCTCCATCCGCCGCATCATTGTCGAGGATAATGGCCCGCGTAACGCGGATTCGCCGAACCAGGCGACCGTGATTCAGCCAGGCGCCAGGAATGCGGGCATCGCGCCGGCATCGCGCGGCGGCGGCATCGCCGACCCCTTCCGAGTCGCCGGGGCCGATCCATCCATCCGTCCGTTTCCGGCGGCTCCGCCGAACATGGCGGCGGCGCAACCCAATCGCGTGCCGCCAGTGCAGGAAGCGATCCTCGACCTGACCGACCGCATCGACGATGACGATCTGAAATCGCCATCGCGCGCCGCCGAGCCGGCGCCGGTACCGCCGGCGGTTCCCGGCCGGCTCAATCGCCCGCCGCCGTTGAAGGGCGGCACGCCCGATAGCGGCGCGCAGCGCCTATCCGGCGATGCCGCCGCGTCGATCGCCGCGCTGACCAAGATCGCCAGCATCGGGCAAGCCTCGCGGCAATCGGAATTGCCGCTCGGCGATGCCGGTCGCACGCTGGAGGAAATGGTGCGCGAACTGCTGCGCCCTCCTCTCAAGGAATGGCTCGACGCCAACCTGCCGCGTCTCGTCGAGCGGCTGGTGCGCGACGAGATCAACCGCCTGGTCCGCGAGGCGCAGGAGCGCTGAGTCCCGCCCTTTGCGGGCGCGCGCTTGTGCCTTACTTTCCCCGCCATGCTCGATAAGAACTACAAGGCCGCCGAGGTCGAGGCGGCGATCTACGCCGAATGGGAAAAGTCGGGCGCGTTCGCGTGCCATCCCGACAGCAAGGCCGCGTCCTATACCATCGCGATGCCGCCGCCCAATGTCACGGGCAGCCTGCATATGGGCCACGCGCTGACCTTCACCTTGCAGGACATTCTGATCCGCTGGCGGCGCATGCAGGGCCGCGACGCGCTGTGGCAACCCGGCACCGACCATGCCGGCATCGCGACGCAGATGGTGGTGGAACGCGAACTGGCGCTGGAACAGACCGATCGCCACAAGCTCGGCCGCGAGAAATTCATCGAGCGCGTCTGGCAATGGAAGGAACAGTCGGGCAGCACGATCACGCGGCAATTGCGCGCGCTCGGGGCCTCGCCGGACTGGAGCCGCGAGCGCTTCACCATGGACGAGGGTTTGTCGGCCGCGGTGCGCAAAGTGTTCGTGACGCTGTACCGCGAAGGGCTGATCTATCGCGACAAGCGGCTGGTGAACTGGGACCCGGTGCTGCACACCGGCATATCCGATCTCGAAGTCGAAAACATCGAGACCAAGGGGTCGCTGTGGCACATCCGCTATCCGGTCGAGGGCACCGACCGGCACATCGTGGTGGCGACGACGCGGCCCGAGACCATGCTCGGCGACAGCGGCGTCGCGGTGCATCCCGAGGATGAACGCTACCAGGACCTGGTCGGGAAATTCGTCATCCTGCCGCTGGTCGGGCGGCGCATTCCCATCGTCGCCGACGAATACGCCGATCCGAAGACCGGCAGCGGCGCGGTCAAGATCACGCCGGCGCACGACTTCAACGATTTCGAGGTCGGCAAGCGGCACGACCTGGCGCTGATCAATATTTTCGACCGCGACGCCAAGCTGAACGACGCGGTGCCCGAAGCCTACCGCGGCATGGACCGCTTTGCTGCGCGCAAGAAAATCGTCGCCGATCTCGAGGCGCTCGGCCTCATGGAAAAGATCGAGCCGCACACGCTGCAAGTACCGCATGGCGACCGTTCCGGCGCGGTGATCGAGCCGTGGCTGACGGATCAATGGTATTGCGACGCCAAGACGCTGGCGCAGCCGGCGATCGCTTCGGTGGAGCAGGGCAAGACGGTTTTCGTGCCGAAGACCTGGGAAAACACGTTCTTCGAATGGATGCGCAACATCCAGCCGTGGTGCATCTCGCGTCAGCTCTGGTGGGGTCATCAGATTCCGGCGTGGTACGGGCCCGACGGAAAAATCTACGTCGCCGAGACCGAGGCCGAAGCTCAGGCACAGGCGGGCGCTGGCGTGACGCTGGCCCGCGACAGCGATGTGCTCGACACCTGGTTCTCGTCGGGCCTCTGGCCGTTCTCGACGTTGGGATGGCCGGACGAGACGAAGGAGTTGAAACGCTATTACCCCACCGACGTTCTCGTTACCGGCTTCGACATCATCTTCTTCTGGGTCGCGCGGATGATGATGATGGGCCTGCATTTCATGCGCGATGTGCCGTTCCGCACGGTCTACATCCACGCGCTGGTGCGTGACGAGCGCGGCCAGAAAATGTCGAAGTCCAAGGGCAACATCATCGACCCGCTGGTGCTGATCGACAAATACGGCACGGACGCGCTGCGCTTCACGCTGACGGCGCTGGCGGCGCAGGGCCGCGACATCAAGCTCGCTGAGAGCCGCGTCGAGGGTTACCGCAACTTCGTCACCAAGCTGTGGAACGCGTCGCGCTACGCCGAGATGAACGAGTGCAAGCTCGTGGCCGGTTTCGATCCCTCATCGTGTAAGATGACGGTGAACCGCTGGATCGTCGGCGCGCTCGCCGAAGCCGCCGCGAACGTCACCGACGCGCTCGAGGCGTTCAAATTCAACGAGGCCGCGGACGCGCTCTATCACTTCGCCTGGGGTACGTTCTGCGACTGGTATGTCGAATTCACCAAGCCGATCCTGACCGGTACCGACGAAGCGGCGAAGGCCGAGACGCGCGCGGCGGCAGCTTGGGTGCTGGCGCAGACCGCGCATTTGTTGCATCCGATTATGCCGTTCGTGACCGAGGTGCTGTGGCGCGAATGGACGGGCGGGCGCGACGGTTTGCTGATGGTGAAGGTGTGGCCGCGTTATGCCTTCGCAGTGGATCGCGACGCCGTCGCGGAACTCGATTGGACAGTGACGCTGATCGCCAAGATCCGCGAGGTGCGGGCCGAGATGAACATTCCCGGCGCGGCGGAGCTGCCGGCCTTCGTCGCCGCGCAGGCGCAGCAACGGGAATGGATCGCCCGCCATCTCGACCAGATCAAACGCCTGGCGCGGCTCAAGTCGGTCGAATTCGCGACACCCGCGACCAAGATGATCCAGATCGGCGCGGACGGGGCCGAACTGTTCCTCGATGCCGCCGGCGCGGTCGATCTCGACCAGGAAAAAGCGCGGCTGGCCAAAGAAAAGGGCGCCATCGAGATCGAACTGGGGAAGATCGATCAAAAGCTGGGTAATGCCCAATTCATGGCCAAGGCCAAGCCGGAAGCCATCGAGGAACAGCGCGAGCGCCAGGCGGAAAAGCAGGCGGCACTCGACCGGGTCGGGGCGGCGCTGGCACGGCTGGGCGCTTGAGCGACGCTCGCAAGCGGCCGCCAACAATGCTAGTTTGGTGTCGGGCAAATAGGGTAAAGCCCGGGTTCGAGCCGAAGGGGGAAACATGGACATCGTCTCGCGCGCGAAAAACATGATCATGTCGCCGGCCGCCGAATGGCCGGTGGTCGCGAGTGAATCGTACACGGTCGGAAGCCTGTATCAGGGCTACATCATCCAGCTGGCGGCAATCCCGCCTGTCGCGACGTTGATCGGCACGTTGCTGTTCCGCCATATCGGGTTTGGCGGCGCGCTGTTAATCGCGATCGTGACCTACATCCTCGGCCTGATCGGCGTCTATGTCGTCGCGTTCATCGCCGGGAAGCTGGCGCCGATGTTCGGCGGCAACGACAGCACGGAGGCCGGCCTCAAACTGGTCGCGTTCGGCTCGACCGCGGGCTGGGTCGGCGGCGTGTTCCATATCATTCCCGCGCTCGGCATCCTGAGCCTGCTGGCGGCGATCTACGGCATCTACCTGTTCTATACCGGCGTCACCCCGGTGATGAACGTGCCGAGCGGCCGCGTCATCGGCTATCTGATCGCGCTGATCGT
This sequence comes from Allostellaceae bacterium, assembly GCA_025451725.1. GTDB lineage: Bacteria > Pseudomonadota > Alphaproteobacteria > ATCC43930 > CGMCC-115725 > JAATGI01. The sequence continues at coordinate 46,538 of JANWJX010000011.1, read as the reverse complement.
CGCGGTCATCGTCGTTTACATCGTGATCTTCGCCCTGGTCGGCGCGATCGCAGGCGCCGGCATGATGGCCGGCGGCATGATGTAAGCAGGGCTTGTACCGCGGGCCGTGCCGCTTTAATCAGGCGGCATGGCCAATGACACGATGCGCAACGGCGGCGATCTGATCGCCGCCGGCTTGCTTTCTCCCGAGCGCGAATCCGAAATCGACGAGGTCGCCGCGCGCTACGCCATCGCGGTGACGAGCGACGTTGCCGAACTGATCGACCGCGACGATGCCGATGACCCCGTCGCGCTCCAATATCTGCCGACCGTGGCCGAACTGGACTCGACGCCGGAGGAGCGTGCCGACCCGATCGGCGACGAACGGTGGTCCCCGGTGAAGGGCATTGTCCATCGCTATCCCGACCGCGTGTTGCTGGCGCCGCTGCATGCCTGCGCTGTCTATTGCCGCTTTTGTTTTCGGCGCGAGACGGTCGGGCCGGGCAAGCAGGCGCTCACGCCGGCGGAGTTACGCGCGGCGCTCGACTATATCCGAAGCCATGAGGAGATTTGGGAAGTCATCCTCACCGGCGGCGATCCGCTGATGCTGTCGCCGCGGCGGCTGGCGGAACTGATCGCAGCGCTATCGAACATCGAGCATGTCGCGGTAATCCGCATCCACACGCGCGTCCCCATGGTTGCGCCGCGCCGCGTCACGGCAGGGCTGATTGACGCGCTAGCAACCGACAAGGCGCTGTGGGTCGCGATCCACGCCAATCACGCCAAGGAGTTTGGCCCGGCGCAATGCGCCGCGCTGGCGCGGCTGACGCGCGCCGGCATTCCGCTGGTTGGCCAGACCGTGCTGCTCGCGGGCGTCAACGACGACGCGGCCTCGCTCGAAAGGCTGTTTCGGACAATGGTCGCCCATCGCGTCAAGCCGTATTACCTGCATCATCCCGATCTGGCCCGCGGTACGTCGCATTTCCGGATCGACATCGCCGCCGGCGTCGCCTTGACCCAGCGTTTGCGCGGGCGGGTGTCCGGCCTGTGCCAGCCGAGCTATGTGCTCGATATTCCGGGCGGCTACGGCAAAGTGCCGCTGACCCCGAGCCATGCCGAACCGGGCGAGGTGCCGGGACGCTGGCGGGTGCGCGATCCGGGCGGCCGGGTCCATGCCTACCCGCCGGATGCGGAGCTGAGTTAACGAATCGCGCCACGATATTGTTTTACCGCCGCAAGAACGCTACATAATTTCGGCTGGTGGAGAGATTGTCGCGGATGACGGCTGCGCGAATTTCGGCGGTGGGGTTGACGATCGCGATGGGCCTCGCGGTCGCTCCGGTCGCACGGGCGCAGAACAACGGCGCTGCGCTGAACAACAGCGTCACCCTGACCTTCGACGGCAATACCGGCAATCCGCTGCCCGCGTCGAATTCCTCGTCGGCGTTTCACATGAATTTTCTGCTCGACGACGCGCGCCGCATGAGCGCGACGCCGCTGGGTACGACGCGCGATCTCGAAATCTCGCTCACCGCGCCGAACAATTCCGTGTTCCGTTTCATGTTCTCGCCGCGCGCGCAGTTCGGCGTCGGCTACGATCCGTTGTCCGGAACCAATCGCGCCTATGCCGGCTTGACGTGGCAGTTATTCAATTTCAAATCGCTGTACGGCAATTTCGGCATCGCAGGCAGCTTCGATCCCGGCATGGGCGGTGTCGAGGCGAGGCGCGACCAGGCGCCGCTGATGTTCCACGGCGCGCTCGAATTCGGCTACCGCCTCGATCAGCAGAACAGCGTGCAATTCGCGATCGATCAAAGTGTGGCGCCGGCGTCGCGTGGCCCCGGTTCCGAGGCGTCGGACAATTTCCTGCTCCGCTTCGGAACGAAGTTTTAGCTTTTTTACCCTCAGACGCCGGGCACGGCGCGTCCGCGTCGCTTGGCTTCGCGCCTAACGGCGCGCGCTCGCACTTGCTCGCGATTCTAATTTAGTTCGCACCAGACCGGCGTGTGGTCCGAGGCCTTGTCCTTGTCGCGTGGCGTCTTGTCGATGTCGGCGGCCACGAGGCGGTCGGCGGCTTGCGGCGACAGAAGAAGATGGTCGATGCGCAGGCCCTCGTCGCGCTGCCAGCGGCCCGCCTGATAATCCCAAAAACTGTAGCGGTGCGGCTCGGCATGGAACGCGCGGAACGCATCTGTCAGGCCGAGATTGACCAGGCCGCGATAGGCCCGCCGGGTCTCGGTTCGGAACAACGCGTCCTCGCGCCACGCGACCGGGTCGTAGACATCTTCCGGTTCGGGAATCACGTTGTAGTCCCCGGCGAGCACGAACGGGCGTTCCTGATGAAGCAACGTTACCGCGTGCGCGCGCAGACGCTCCAGCCAGGCGAGCTTGTAGCGATATTTGTCGCTGTCGACCGGATTGCCGTTGGGCAAGTAGATGGTCGCGATGCGGATATCGCCGAAGCTGGCTTCGAGATAGCGCGCCTGGCTGTCGCCGCCATCGCCGGGCAGCGCGGTAATCACGTCGCGCGCCGGTTCCTTCGACAACAGCGCGACCCCGTTATAGCTCTTCTGGCCGACGATCTCGGCGCGGTAGCCGTGACCGCGCAACTCCATCAGCGGAAAGTCCGCCGCAAGACATTTGATTTCCTGAAGGCACACTACGTCGGGCTTCGCCGCGTCGAGCCAGTCGAGCAAGAGCGGAAGACGGACCTTGACCGAGTTGACGTTCCAGGTCGCGACTTTCAAGCCGCGTCAGCCGACCGAGAAGGAGTTGCCGCAGCCGCAGGAAGAGGCGGCGTTCGGATTGCGCACCTGGAACGACGCGCCCATCATGTCTTCGACGAAATCGATCTCGGCGCCCTTCACCAGCTCCAACGACACATTGTCGATCACCAGCGTGACGCCGTCGCGCTCGAACACGGCGTCGTCGTCCTGGCGGGAATCGTCGAAGGTAAAACCGTACTGGAATCCGGAGCAGCCGCCGCCCGACACCGCCAGGCGGAGAAAGGCGCCGGGCGCGCTCTCTTGCGTCCGAAGGAAGGCGACCCGGCGGGCCGCGTTTTCGGTCAGAGTCACACCTAATGGGGATGCAAGGGATGCTTCAGGCATATCATCTATTTAGGCAGGATCGTTGCTTTGTCAAACCGGTGTGCGATTGCTTCAACGGATTAAAGTATCTGCCTTCGCGCCCATTTGGTAGTCTCGACCCCTCTAAACCAACGGGAGAAATACGATGAATATCGGGCGTCACGCGGTAGCCTGGCTTTTGCCGCTGCTGCTGGTGGTTCCGATGTTGGCGACTGATGCTTCGGCTCAGTCCGGAGCGCCAGCGCCGGGGACGGTCCCGCCGTCTGCGATTAAGGAGCAAGACCGTTACAGTAAGGAAGAACTCGGTCAGATGCTGGCGCCGATCGCGCTGTATCCTGACCAGCTCGTGGCCCAGATTTTGATGGCCTCGACCTTCCCGGATCAGATCCAGGCGGCGAACACCTGGCTGCAAAATCCCGGCAACGCGGCCCTCAAGGGCGACGCGCTAGTCGTCGCACTGCAGCCGCTGGACTGGGATCCCAGCGTCAAGTCGATTACGGCGTTCCCACAGATCGTCAAGTTGCTCAACGAGAATATGGATCTGACGCAGGGCCTCGGCCAAGCGTTCTCGTCGCAGCAGGATGAGGTGTGGGCGGAGGTGCAGGTCTTGCGCGCACAAGCGCAAAGGGCCGGCAACCTCAAGTCCGACAACCACATCGTCGTCACAAACGACGGGCCGAGTATCGTGATTGCGCCGGCCGATCCACTGGTGCTGACGGTGCCTTATTACAACCCGGCCGTTGTCTATGGTCCGTGGTTGTACCCGGCTTATCCGCCGGTGTTCTTCCCGCCGGTCTATTTCGGCATCGGTCCGCTCGCCATCGGCGTCGGCTGGGGCTGGGGTCCGGCGTGGCCGATCTACGGCCCGCTGTGGGGCTGGTACGGCGTGCACTGGGGCTTCGGCGGCGGCGTCTTCATCAATAGCGTCGGCTATTCCCGGATCTCCTACGGTCATCGCGGCTGGGTCGGCCGCGGCCATTGGGCGCATCGCGGCGGCTTTCGTCGCACGACGTTCCGTAGCGGCGTACGCGGCACCGGAACGCATCGCGGCACTGGAACGCTGCGTGGCACCGGAACGCATCGCGGCACTGGAACGCTGCGGGGCACCGGAACGCATCGCGGTACTGGAACGTTGCGGGGCACCGGAACGCATCGCGGTACTGGAACGCTCAGGGGCACCGGAACGCATCGCGGCACCGGAACGCTCAGGGGCACCGGGACGCACCGCGGCGCAGGGACGTTGCATCCGCGAACCGGCGGCACGGGCGGCACACACCACGGCGGCGGCGGCGGAGGCGGGGGCGGCGGCGGCACGCGCCATCACCGCTGAGTATGACTAGAACCGCGCCGGCTTCTTCCTCAGCCGGCGCGGAATAGTCTCCCGCCCGCCATCGGGCGAGAGACACCGGTCGTGGCGGGCAGGCTTAGCGGCAGGCCCGCCAACGATCGCACCGCCAGATAGGCGAAAGCCTGCGCTTCGAGGGCATCGCCCTGCCAGCCCACGTTTTCGACCGGCGCGACCGAAACACCGAGCGCACGTTCCAACCCGCTCATCAGCACCGGATTATGCCGTCCGCCGCCTGTGACCAGCCATCGCGTCGCCGGTGCCGGAAAATAGTCGGCTGCCCGCTTGACGGCGGCGACCGTCATCGCGGCGAGCGTCGCAGCCCCGTCCGCCGCCGATAATCCCTCCGGCGCAAATTGAGCGAACTCATCGCGATCGAGCGATTTTGGCGGGCGGCGCGAGAAATAGGGATGGGCGAGGAAGTTCTCGATGGCGGGGCCGTCGATGTTGCCTTGCCGCGCCAGCGCGCCGTCTTGGTCGATCGGCTTGCCGGTGTGACGCAAGGACCAGTCGTCGATGAGCGCATTGCCCGGCCCGGTATCGAACGCCAGGATATCGTCAGGCCGCTCGCCGATCCACGTCACGTTGGCGACGCCGCCGATATTCAGCACCGCGAGCGGACGCGGCAAGTTCGCCGCGAGGGCGGCGTGGAACAGCGGCGCGAGCGGCGCACCTTCGCCGCCGTTGGCGACGTCGTTGGCGCGGAAATCGCACACCACGTCGACATGCGCCAGTTCGGCGAGCAGCTTGCCGTTGCCGATTTGCCAGGTGTTACCGTCGCGCGGCCGGTGGAGGATGGTGTGGCCGTGGCTGCCGATAACGTCGACATGATCGATCCGATGTTGCTCGCGCAACTTCGCCGCCGCAGCGGACAGCGCCATCGTGAAGGACCAGTCGGCGGCCGACACGTCGCCCCGGCCGCCGGCCACGCCGCGTAGCTGCGTGCGCATCGTCTCGTCATAGGGCACCGTCAGCCAGGGACCGGTCCGCACCTGGGCGAGGCCGTCGGTCTCGATCAGCGCCGCGTCGATGCCGTCGAGCGAGGTCCCGCTCATCAGGCCGATCGCGCGCAGGATTCGCGTGCTCATGGGCTGGTGAAAACCGGCGGCTTCATGCTAGACGAAGCGCAATGACCCAAGGCACTTCCCCCTTTTTGCGCGCCGTTTATGAACGCGGCTACGTTCACGATTGCACCGACCGCGACGGGCTCGATGCGCGCCTCGTCGTGGGCCCGCTGACGGCCTATGTCGGCTACGACTGTACGGCGGATTCGCTGCATGTCGGCCACCTTATTTCGATCATGATGCTGCGCCACTGGCAGCGTACGGGGAACAAGCCGATCGTGCTGATGGGCGGCGGCACGTCGCAGATCGGCGATCCGTCCGGCAAGGACACGACGCGCCAGCTTCTGTCGAAGGATGAGATCGCGCGTAACAAGGCAAGCATCCAGCGCGTGTTCTCCCGCTTCCTCAAATTCGGCGACGGGCCGAACGACGCGATCATGGCGGACAACGCCGCCTGGCTCGACGGGCTGAGCTATATTCCGTTTCTGCGCGACGTCGGTCGGCACTTCTCGGTCAACCGAATGCTGACTTTCGACAGCGTGAAGTTGCGGCTCGAGCGCGAGCATCCGCTGAGCTTCCTCGAATTCAATTACATGGTGCTGCAAGCCTACGATTTCCTCGAACTGGCGCGGCGGCACGATTGTTCCTTGCAGATGGGCGGCTCCGACCAATGGGGCAACATCGTGTGCGGCGTCGAACTCGGGCGGCGCATCGAAAGCCGGTCGCTGTTCGGCCTGACGGCGCCGCTGTTGATGACGGCATCGGGCGCGAAGATGGGCAAGACCGCGGCCGGCGCGGTGTGGCTCAACGCGGAAAGACTGTCGCCATACGATTACTGGCAATTCTGGCGCAACACCGAGGACGGCGATGTTGGGCGCTTCCTGCGCCTGTTTACCGATCTGCCGATGGATGAGATCGCGCGGCTCGAAGCAGGCGAGGGCGCGGCCATCAATCGCGCCAAGGAAATTCTCGCCACTGAGGCGACGACGCTGTGCCACGGCGCGGACGCGGCGAAGGCCGCCGCGGAGACGGCGCGAAAAGTGTTCGCCGAAGGCGGCATCGGCGGCGATCTGCCGGTGTGCGAGGTCAAGCGCGGGGAACTCGAAGCCGGCGCGCCGCTCATCGGCCTGCTGCATCGCGCCGGGCTGGCGGCCAGCCTCGGCGAGGCGCGGCGCCTGGTTCGCGGCAATGGCGTGCGCGTGAACGATCAGGCGGTCGCGGACGAAATGCGCAAACTCGGTGTTGGCGATCTCAACGGGGACGGCGTGATCAAATTGTCGGCGGGTCGGAAGCGTCACGCGCTGGTCCGCCCGAAATAATCAACCGCCCTTCGGCACGGTGGTGGATTTCGCATTGTCCTGGTTCGGATTGCCGGCGTCGAACAGGAACAGGCCGCGCAGGAAACCCGGTGCGAGCGCGCTCAGCGGATTGACTGAAATGCCGGGATCGGTTGTCGACCCCGCGACCCGGAACTTGGCTGCGAAAATGCCTTCGCCGCGCCCGCCGAGCAGCAAATCGCCGAGCACCGGGATGTTGCCGAGCAGGCTGTTGAGCAGATAGGCGGGCACCAGCGTGCCGCTCATATCGAGCTTGTTGTGGCGATAGTCGAATTGACCGCTGGCGTTGATGCCGATGGCCTCGCCGTAGGCGCGGGCGTTGCGCAGGTCGACCGTGCCGTCGTCGAGCACGAAATCGGCCTGCATGCGGCTAAACGGAATCCCTTTCCCACCCATGAGCGAGGCGGGCCCAGTGAACGACGCCAGCGACAACAGCTTGGCGAAGGCCGGCGCATCCACCAGGCGGTAATTTTCGCCGTCGAATTTGCCGCGCAGAATTCGCCGGGAGCCGATGTCTTCGGCGCGGGCGGTCACGGTCAGGTTGCCGCCTTCGACCTTGGTGGAGATGTCGAGCAGCTTCAGCACAGCGCCGAGGTCGTCGCTGACGAGCGTAAAATTCCGGTCGCCGGCCGCGCCGCCGAGACGCAACGCCAATTTTTTGCCCGGCGCCGGAACCGCGTCGACCTGCGCCGTCTGCCAATGGACGCCGTCGCTGTACAGTTTCGCGTGAACCCGGTCGACGTAGCGGTCAGGCGACAGCAGCATCCGGTCGAGGTTCGCGTCGATCGACAGCGATGGCCCGCGCTCGGTGTCCGGCGTCGTTTTTTGCATATCGTCGATGAGACGCGAAGCGTCGAAGCTCTTACCGCGCACGTCGACCGCCCAGCCGCCGTCGGCACGGCGGGAAACCATGCCGGAAATATCGGTTTTTCCGACCGTCAATCGGTAAAGGTCGACATGAGCGATCCGCGCGTCGATGTCGCCGCCCGTCAGCGTCATGTCCATACGCGCATCGAGGCCGCCGCCATGTATGCTCAGATTGCTGATCCGCGTCGACAACTCGTTGCGCGATAAAATGATGAGGTGCGAGGTCGCAGGCGTGCCGGCTGTCTTCCTCCAGCCGAGTTTGTCGATCGTCAGCGCCGTGTTGGTGAGATCGAGCGTCACGTCCGATTCCGCGAAGTTGTTGCGGTGACGCCGGAAAGTAAGGTCGATGCCGACCGGGCCGGCGATCATCTTCGGCAGCCAATCGACGCCCAGTTTATGGCGGGCCGCCTCGTCGAACGTTCCCACAAGCCGATAGAGCGTGCGCGTCGGATCGCCGGCGAAATTCTCCTTCCAATCGAGCGTCACCGGCACGCCGTCCAGTTTGCCGGTGCCGTCGAGATCGAGCGAGCCGCGCTCGACGGTCAGACGGAACGCGCCTTCGGCAATATCTCTGCCGAACAGAATCTTGTCGATGCTGACGCCATTGAGCGTGCCTTTACCCGAATAGTCGACTTGGGCGAAGCGCAAATTCTTTTTCATCGGCAGATGAAAATGCACCTCACCTTCGGCCGCGCCCTTCACCCCCGCCGGATTGACACCGAGCGCATGGGCATAGCGCAGCGGTTTGGCATTGAGCTCGTCGAGGATCGTGGACAGCGACCCGGCCAACTTGACGTCGATGGTCGCCTCTTCGTCGTCGGTATCGAGCTTGGTCAATAGAATCCGCCCGGCCGTCACCTTGACGTCGCGGTCGATGCCCCCGTTCGGCGAAACGTCGAATTCCTTACGATTGAAATGAGCCGTGCCGTCGATGTTTCTCACCGGCGCGAGCGGTGGAAAATACTGAACTGCGACGTCGCGGTAGGAAAGATTGCCGTCGAGCTTGTCGAGCTTCGCCACCAGGCCGGCGGGCGAGCCCAGCGTCACGGTGCCTCCAACGGCGATCTCCGCTCGAGTGATCACGCCTTGGAGCAAGTGTTTGACGATCCACTCGCGGGCATGGATCGAGACTTGTTCGGGCCAAAGTTTGATGAGATCGCCGTCGGACAGATCGGAAACCTGTCCCCGGCCGGAAAAATTGAGCGGCGTGGTGGCGAGCGGATCGAAATGGAAGATCGTGCCGGCGAATTCGAGTTTGGGGCCGCCCGGCGCGTTGAGATCGGCCTTGAAGCGTTCGAGGTCGAGACGTTCCGTCGTCGGGTCGTAGACGGCGCGCAAGCTGCCCTTGATGATCTGGAGCGCACCGCCCTCGAACCGGTCATTGACGATCCGGCCTTGTCCGAGTTGCAGGTCGCACCAAAAATCCACCACCCGCCGCGCGCCGGCATCCAGCGTCATGCTGATCTGTCCGCCGAGCGGAAGATCGAAGGCGGCGAAGGGCGCCAGCGCCGGCACCGCGGCCGCGTAGAGGGAAGGCCGAAGGTCGTCGAAGCTCAATTCCGTTCGGAGGCGGCTCGTCGCCGCCTCGAACTGGAAATCGCCGTGGAGCTGGGCGGTATGGCCGCCGCGGTACGCCACGAGGGCGAGGTCCCCGGCAAAGCCTTCGCCGCCGCGCCGCAAGGCGGCATCGAGGCGTTGCGCTTCCCAGGTGACGCCGAGCTTCTTGTCGGCGACGGTCAGCGCCGCGTTGATGACCCGAATTTCGTTTAGATAGCCGAACGGGCTGTGGCGGTTGGGCGGGTGCGCCAGTTCGCGCAACAGCGTCTCGGCCCAATCGTCATTGGTGAGCTGCTCGCCGGCGATGCCGATATGAAATGAACCGTCCGCCGAACGCAACAGACGCAGGCGCGCGCCGTGAAGCACGATGCGCGTCGGCGCGATCATGCCGTGCAGCGCCGCCTGCGGCGACAGCGACAGACCGACCTCCGGCAGCGCCAGCTCCGCGCCGCCGTCCGCGCGCCGGAGATGCAGGCCGCTGGCGATGATCTCGAGACTTGGCCCTTCGCCTAGCCGGACGAACGTGTGGTCGACCTGCGCGGTCATACCGGTTTCGGCTTGCGAGAAGGTTGTCGCGACGTAAGGCGCCAGCCAGTCGAGCGACAGCGGGCCGCGCGAAAGCAGCCATGCGCAGCCGCCGAGCACGAGTGCCAGTCCAGCAAGAACGGCGCCGATCCATTCGCCGACCTTAATGATGCTGCGGAAATACATTAGCGGCAGCTTGACCCGCCTTGCGCCGCCGCGCAACCTCGCTTCCCCGTTGTCTTGAGAGCTGGTCAATGACCCTGCCGCTTCTGCCGCCCGGCGCCTATTGCGCGCTGCCGGCACCCGCCGCTGCGCAGCAGGCGGAAGTCGGCTTGTCGCACTGGCGCGAAGCCGCCGCCGCGGCGGGCTCGACGCTCGCCAGAGACATGCGTGCGCTGGCGGAGAGCGATGCAGGGAGCCGCCTGCTCACGGCGTTGTTCGGCAATAGCCCGTTCCTTGGCCAGATCTGCGTCAATGAACCGGAAACCTTGATAAAGCTGGCGACAGTGGGGCCTGACGGCACTTTCGCCGAGATCATGCAGGGCCTCAATCGCGAACGCGACTCTGCGACCGACCGGCAAGGGATCATGCGCCGCCTGCGGATCGCGCGCCGCCGCGTCGCCCTGACGGTCGCCGTCGCCGACTTGACCGATGGCTGGCCGCTTGAACGTGTGACCGGCGCCCTGAGCGCCTTTGCCAAAATATCGATTGAAACCGCACTGCATCATCTCTTGTTGAACGGCGCAGCCATGGGGGAAATTCAATTGCCGGATGACGCCCAGCCGGAACAGGGAAGCGGCTTTTTCGTGCTGGCTCTCGGCAAGCTCGGCGCAAGCGAGCTTAACTATTCGAGCGACATCGACCTGATCTGCTTTTTCGATGCCGAGCGCGTCGCTTATCGCGGCCGGCAGAGTCCGTCGCAGTTCTATTCCCGGCTGACCCAGGAGATGGTGCGGATACTCGCCGACCGGACCGGCGACGGCTACGTGTTTCGGGTCGATCTGCGGCTGCGGCCCGACCCCGGCTCGACGCCGGCCGCGCTGTCGACCGAGGCGGCGCTGCACTATTACGAAAGCGCGGGGCAGAATTGGGAGCGCGCCGCGCTTATCAAGGCCTCGCCGATCGCGGGCGACCGTGACGCGGCCCGCGCCTTTCTCGCCGAACTTGGACCGTATCTGTGGCGGCGCAATCTCGATTTCGCGGCGATCCAGGACATTCACTCGATCAAGCGGCAGATCAACGCGCATCGCGGCGGCGGCAAGATCGCGGTCGCGGGGCACAACGTGAAGCTGGGACGCGGCGGTATCCGCGAGATCGAGTTCTTCGCCCAGACCCAGCAACTTATCTGGGGTGGCCGCATGCCGGAGCTTCGGGCGAGCGGCACGGTCGCCGCGCTGACCGCGCTGGCGAAAGCGGGACGGATCACGCCGGAAGCCGCGAGCGATCTGACGGAGGCGTACGGATTCCTGCGGCGCGTCGAACATCGGCTGCAAATGATCGACGACGCGCAGACCCATACGTTGCCGAAGGACGCTGACGGGCTGTGGCGCATCGCGATTTTTTCCGGATTCGACGGCACGGAGGCGTTTTCCGCGGCGCTTTTGCGCCAGCTCGGCATCGTCGAAAGTCATTATGCGCGACTGTTCGAGGAAGCGCCGTCGTTGTCGCCGCAGGGCAATTTGGTTTTTACCGGGGCCGAGGACGATCCCGATACGCTGGCGACGCTGCGCCAGTTGGGATTTGCCGATGCGCCCGCGGTCGCGGCGATGGTGCGAAGCTGGCACCACGGCCGCTATCGGGCGATGCAGAGCCAAAGGGCGCGCGAATTGCTGACAGAGTTGGTGCCGGTGCTGCTCGCGTCGTTCGGCAAGTCGCCGGCGCCCGACGCCGCGCTGCGGCGCTTCGATCGGTTCCTCGCCGGATTGCCGGCCGGGGTGCAGCTTCTGTCGCTGTTCTACCGCAACCCGCATCTGATCGACGTCATCGCGGAAATCATGAGCGTCAGCCCGCGCATGGCGGATCAACTCAGCCAATACCCGGTGCTGGTCGAGGCGCTGTTGGGCGAGGAGGGGCCGCCGCAAACCGACCGCGCGGCGCTGCTCGCGGATATCGACCGCGCGCTCGGCGAGCCGCGCGACGAGGAGGAACTGTACGACCGCGCCCGCCGCTGGGTTGGCGACCGAAAGTTCCGCACCGGCGTCGCCGTCTTGCGCGAGCGCGTCGGCGGCGAGGACGCGGGCAGGGCATTTGCCGCGACCGCCGAAACCGCGATCGCGGGCCTGATGCCGCGCATCGCAACGAATTTCGCGCAAACGCACGGCGTCATCCCGGAGGGCAGTGTCGCGGTGCTTGGGTTCGGTAAACTGGGCGGCCGTGAAATGTCGGCCACGTCGGATCTCGATTTGGTGCTGGTCTACGACGCACCGGAAGGCGTCGAGGGCTCGACCGGGCCGCGCGTGCTGTCGGTCGCGGGGTATTTCGCGCGCCTGTCGCAACGCTTGGTCACGGCGCTAACCGCGACGACCCGCGAGGGCAATCTCTACGAGGTCGATATGCGACTGCGGCCGTCTGGCAATGCCGGCCCGGCGGCATCGAGCCTTGCCGCATTCCGCCGATACCACTCGGAAGCGGCCTGGACCTGGGAGCACATGGCGTTGACGCGCGCGCGGGTTGTCGCGGGGCCGCCCGGTTTGCAAAGCGCGATCGAGGCGACGATCCGCGCGACGCTGACCGCCGCGCGCGACCCCGACAAGCTTCGCGCCGATGTTGCCGAGATGCGCGATAAGATGGCCGACGCGCATCGCTCGCCGAGCTTCTGGAACGTCAAGCATCGGCGCGGCGGCCTGGTCGATATCGAATTCGTCGCGCAATATCTGCAACTGCGCGAGGCGCATGCGCGGCCGGACGTGCTGCAACAGAACACGATGGCGGCGCTGGAAAAGCTGGCGGAGGCGGGCGCGCTGACGCCCGACGACGCGAGCGACCTGACGGGTGCGCTCCGGCTGTGGCACAACGTGCAGCAGATGCTGAAGCTGACGACGCTCGATCAGGAGATCGACGAAGGTGAGGCCGCGCCGTCGCTGCTGGCGCTGATTGCCCGGGCGTCGGGCGCCGTTGACTTCGCGGCGCTCAAGCGGGATATGGACGACAAGGCGGCGCGCGCCTATGCGCGCTATCGCGGCATCATCGGGAGGGACGGATAGATGGCACTTAAAGTGGGCGACAAGGCGCCGAGTTTCAGCCTGCCGACCGATGGCGACGGCACCGTCGATCTTGCCAAACTCAAAGGCAAGAAAGTCGTGCTCTATTTTTATCCGCGCGACGACACGCCGGGCTGCACCAAGGAAGCCTGCCAGTTCCGCGACGATTTCGCCCAGTTCAAGAAGTCGGATGCCGTGGTGATCGGCGTGTCGAAGGATACGGTCGCCAGTCACGACAAGTTCAAGAAGAAATACGACCTGCCGTTCACGCTCGGCTCGGACAAGGAATTGACCACGGCCAAGGCCTACGGCGTGTGGGTGGAAAAGAGCTTCATGGGCCGCAAGTTCATGGGCATGGAGCGCGCCACGTTCCTGATCGACGGCAAGAGCGTAATCCGCGGCATCTGGCACAAGGTGAAAGTGCCGGGCCACGCCGAGGAAGTGTTGAAGGCCGCGAAGGAACTGTAACGCCGCGGCGCGAACAGGCCGGCGGCAAGAGGCGGCGATGAGGAATATCGCAATTTGTTTCGCGGTCCTGATCGCGCTTTTCGCCGGCCCTAGCGCCGTGACGAAGACCGCGGACACGGGCCGGCTTGTCGCGATCGATATTCTGCTGCTGCCCGACGCGGCGATGGTTCAACGCGTCGAGGCGGTCAATCGACGCCTGTTGAAGGAATCGCCCGGCGGGTTCGCACTCGACGCGACGCATATCCCGCACATGACGCTGCTGCAATGCTACGTGCGCGAAGCCGATCTCGGTGCGGTGCGTCGCGCGGTCGAGGATGTGTTCCGGCATGCTTCGCTGAAAGACATGCGCTTGACGGCGACAGGGTATTTCAACGGCCCGGTCGGCCCGGTGAACGCCACCGGGATCGTCGTCGCGACAACGGAGCCGCTTGCCTCGTTGCACCGGAATATTGTCGACGCCGTCACGCCCTTCATCCGGCATGGCGGAACCGCGGCAGCCTTCGTCGGCATGCCGCGCAGCGCGACGATCGGCTGGACGGTCGGATACGTCGACAAATTCCTCGCCAATTCCAGCGGGCCGAAATTCAGTCCGCATGTTACCGCCGGCGCTGGCAACGCCAATGCGGTTGCGGCGCTGCTGGCCGAGCCGTTCACGCCGTTCTCATTCACTGTCGAGGGCGGCGGTATTTTCCAGTTGGGCGATGTCGGCACGGCAAGAAAGCGTCTCTGGACTTTGCGTCCCCAAGGTTGAGAAACCCAAAACGCGGCAGCAACCGGACGTTTCTTCCATACGCGGGCACCCGTTTTTACGGTTTTGTTAACAATGGCGCGTATTCTTTGGATAACGCGCCTTAACCAAAAAGTGCCCCAAGGAAGGAAAACAATGTCGCTCGCCGAAGAAACACCGGCGTCTCAGCCGGGTCCGGTCACGTCTGCTGTCGTTGCGGATCGCGATATTGCGGCCCTCGCACAGCAAGTCGCGCGCCTTGGGCAACAGTTCGAAAGCCAGAGTGAAAAACTGGCGCTCGCGGAAAAGCGCGAGACCGAGGCGCAACGCCTGCTTCATGAACTGATCGAGAAACTGCCGATCGGCGTCAGCGTCACCGACAGCGAACTGGTGGTTCGCGCGGCCAACAGCGCGTTCTTCGAGCTGCTGGGCCTGCCGCAGGATCTGCTCAAAGTCGGCGATCCACTGGAAAAATTCGTCCAGTACAGTTCGCAAAAGGGCGATCACGGCCCCGGCGACCCCGAAGAGGTCGCGAAGGCCTGGCTTCAGCGCGTCCGCTCCACACCGGCGCAGAAAGTCGAGTGGGGCCATCCCAGCGGCCGGCTGCTCGAGATCACCCGCACTTTGCATCCGGGCGGCGGCTTCACCACCATCTATGTCGACATCACCGAGCATCGCCGCCGCGAGATGGAACTGGCCAACGCCAAGTTCGACGCCGAGCAGGCGAACCGGGCGAAGTCCGACTTCCTCGCCAATATGAGCCACGAGATCCGCACGCCGATGAACGGCGTCATCGGCATGATCGGGCTGTTGCTGGATACCCGCCTGACCTCCGAGCAGCGCGAATACGCCGAGGCGGTGCGCACCAGCGCCGACGCGCTACTCAGCGTCATCAACGACATTCTCGACATTTCCAAGCTCGAGGCGCATCGCGTCGAACTCGAGATGATCGATTTCGACCTGGTCGAAAGCGTCGAGAACGCTGTCGGATTGATGTCGGGCAAGGCCAACGAGAAGAATGTCGAGCTCGGCATGTTTATCGCGCCGGCGCTGCGCCAGAGCTTCCGGGGCGACCCAACGCGTATCCGGCAGATTCTCCTCAACCTGGTCGGAAACGCGATCAAGTTTACCGAGCACGGCAGCGTCGCGGTTGATGTTGCGCTCGCGGACAATTCACCGGTCGAAGGCACGCCGCTCGTGCGCTTCGAAGTGTCCGACACCGGCATCGGCATGGCGCCCAAGACGTGTGATGCGCTGTTCCAGAAATTCACCCAGGCCGACAGTTCGGTGACGCGCCGTTTCGGCGGCACCGGCCTCGGCCTCGCCATCTGCCGCGAGTTGGTCGAGCTGATGGGCGGCCGCATCGGCGTCGATAGCAAGCTGGGCGCCGGCAGCAAGTTCTGGTTCGAGGTGCCGCTGGCGCTCACCGCCAATGCCGCGCCGAAAGTCGCCAAGGCCGCGCCGTCGCAGTTGGTGGGGCTCCGTGCATTGGTCGTCGACGACATCGAAATGAACCGCCGGATCATGACGGGCCAGCTCAACAGCATCGGCATGCAGGCCGAAGCCGTCGCCGACGCCTTCTTCGCGGTCGCCGCGCTGGAGCGCGCCCATGCCCGCGGCCAAAAGATCGACCTGGTACTGCTCGACCAGATGATGCCCGACATGTCCGGGATCAATCTCGCCCTGCGCATCCGCGAAATGCCCTGGGGCAAGGACATGAAGCTGGTCCTGGTGTCGTCGGCCGCGGACCATTCCGGTGGCGAGCACATTCAGGAGGGCCGGATCGACGCCGTCTTGGCCAAACCGTTGCGTCAGCAAGTGCTGTTCGAGTGCCTCGCCCGGGTCTTCGGCCGTGAAGCCGTCGCCGAGCACGCCGCCGCTGAACCTGCCGGCCAGAAGGCGGTCCGCCCGGTTCATGTCCTGCTCGCCGAGGACAACAAGATCAACCAGCAGGTCGCCCGCGCCATCATGGTCAAGGCCGGCCACAAGGTCGAAATCGCCAACAACGGCGAGGAAGCCATCTCGGCCCTGTGCCGCGGCTCGTTCGACGTCGTGCTGATGGATATCCAGATGCCGGTCATGGACGGCGTCCAGGCGACCGGCCTGATCCGCAAACTGGCAGCGCCAACCTGCAACGTCCCGATTGTCGCCCTGACCGCGCACGCGATGGTTGGCGCCCGGCAGCAATATCTCGACGCCGGGATGGACGATTATCTGTCGAAGCCGCTGAGCCCGCCGGCGCTGCTGGCAAAGCTTAACGAAATTGGCACCAAGCTCGCGCCGGCGACGTCCGAAGCGGTCGCTCCGGCGAGCGTTCAGGATAACCGCGAGTTCGACGCCACCGCCGTCGAAGCGCTTCGGGCCAGCGTTGGCGCTGAGTTTGACGAACTGTTCAAAACCCTTCTGGCTGCTGTTGCCGACGGCATCGCGTCAATCGACGAGCTCTTGCAAGGCGGCGATTTGCGTGGCGCTGGCCGGGAGGCACATAACTTGGTTAGCACCGCCGGCAGCGTCGGCGCCGCAACCGTCAGCGATCTCGCCCGGCAACTCGAAGCCGCAAGCAAATCCGGCGACGGCGAGCAGTGTCTCTATGCGCTCGTCGAACTGCGCGAAGCGTTCGTGCGGGTGCGTCGGCCGCTGCGCGATTATGTCGAGAGCGGAGCGTCCGCGAATCGACCGCAAACGCGACCGACACAGGCGGATGCGGCGTGATCGAGACCGTATTTTTGACTCCCTGAGCGGGTCTCGAACGCGTTTTTCAGAAAAAATTTTGCCGTTGCGTGAATTTTTTCTTGCGTCCTGAACGCAAAAGACTATTTATCGCGCCTCGCGACGCACTCGCACGTGCCTATGGCCCATCGTGGTTATGCAACGACGTAACGCGTCCTTTTTGGCAGATCCGGTCATTGTGGGCCGGTCCCGAGAGGGAGGTCGATATGGTTGTGTTCCTGCGCAGGGCCGCGATGCCCTACGACGACGCCTCTAAAGAGGTGGTGGTTCAACAGGGCGTCCGCGGCTGCGGTCGCCGCCTACCTGTACTGTAACGGCGTTGACGGAAGCTTCCGGGCATTCCGCAGGCGGGCGCGTTGGCCCCGCCGATGGAACGCGCGCACCCGCCGCCGCGCCTGACATCCCCGTCCGCCCGCGCCGTAAGCGTACGGTGCGCCGAGGCGGCATCAGTGAAAAAACCGTCCGCTTCCTGACCGAGCAACAGCCGGCGACGCCGTGTTTGGTGGTCGATCTCGAGGTCGTGGCGGACGCCTATAAAATGCTGCGGCATTACCTGCCGCTGGCGAAGGTGTTCTACGCCATCAAGGCCAATCCCGCCCGTGAGATACTGGCGATGCTCGACCAGATGGGATCAAGCTTCGACGTCGCGAGCCCTGGCGAAATCGATATGTGCCTCCATCTCGGCGTGGCGGCCGACCGCATCTCGTTCGGCAACACGATCAAGAAGGAGCGCGACATCGCCTATGCCTTCGGGCAGGGCGTGCGCCTGTTCGCGTTCGACAGCGCCGCGGAACTGGAAAAGCTTGCCCGCGTCGCCCCCGGCGCGCGGGTCTTCTGCCGCATCCTCGTCGAGAGCGACGGGGCCGAATGGCCGCTGTCGCGCAAGTTCGGCTGCTCGCCGGAAATGGCGGTGGGGCTTTTGCGCCGGGCCAAGGCGGCGGGCCTCGAGCCGCACGGCGTCTCGTTCCACGTCGGGTCGCAGCAGACCAAGCTCGACCAGTGGGACAACGCCATCGGCCGCGCCGCCAAGATGTTCTCGCTGCTGGCTGAGGCCGACATCAACCTCAAGATGGTCAATATCGGCGGCGGCTTCCCGGCGCATTACCGGGGCGATGTCCCGGGCGTCGAGCGTTACTGCAACGCGGTGATGGCCGCGATCACGCGACATTTCGGCAACGATCTGCCCGAGATCATCGTCGAGCCGGGCCGGTCGATCGTCGGCGATGCCGGGGTGATCGAAAGCGAAGTTGTCCTGATCGCCGAAAAGGGGCTGAAGGACAACAAGCGCTGGGTCTATCTCGATGTCGGCAAATTCAACGGTCTCGCCGAGACGATGGACGAGAGCATCAAGTACCGCATTGAGACGCCCGCCGATGGCGGACCGACGAGCGCAGTAATTATCGCCGGCCCGACTTGCGACAGCGCCGACATTCTCTACGAGAAGACCGAGTACCGGCTGCCGCTGGCGCTCAAGGTCGGCGACCGGGTGCGGATAATGGCGACCGGCGCCTACACCTCGACCTACGCGTCCGTCGGATTTAACGGCTTCGAGCCGCTCAAGACGTACTGCATCTGACGATTGGCACCCGTCCCCTGGCGAAACCGGGGGACGGCGCCCACATGAATTCTCGTTCGGAGCGGGCATTCCCGCCTTGAAGGCGACACAAAACGTCGCCACTCTCCCGCTCGAAACCGGCCGGCCATGCATATCGTCCGCTTATTGTTCTCGCTGATCATCCTCGCCGGCATCGTCGTCGCGGGGGTAGCCGGCATCACCGTCTGGTATTTTGGCCGCGACCTGCCTGACTACAAACAGCTCGCCAACTACCAGCCGCCGATCGTGTCGGCGGTCTATGCCGGCGACGGCCGCCTACTGGCGGAGTACGCGACCGAAAAGCGCATCTTCGTCCCGGTCAAGGCGATGTCAAAGCTGCTGACCAACGCCTTCGTCGCCGCCGAGGACAAGGAGTTCTATAGCCACCCCGGCGTCAATTTCCTGTCGATGGGGCGCGCCGCCCTGACGGACGTGGCGCGGCTGCGGGAGAACCGCCGGCCGATCGGCGCCTCGACCATCACCCAGCAGGTCGCCAAGAACTTCCTGCTCGGCAACGAGGTCTCGCTGAAGCGCAAGATCAAGGAGGCGCTGGTCGCGCTGCGCATGGAGCAGGTGCTATCCAAACAGCGCATCCTCGAACTCTATCTCAACGAGATTTACCTTGGCCGTGGCTCCTACGGCGTGGCGGCGGCGGCGCTGACCTACTTCAACAAGCCGCTCGATCAGCTCGATGTCGCCGAGGCCGCATTCCTCGCGGCGCTGCCCAAGGCGCCGAGCAGCTACAATCCCGACCGGTTCCCGACCGCGGCCAAAGATCGCCGCGACTGGGTGATCGACCGGATGAAGGATGACGGGTTCATCACCCCGGAGCAGGCGACGACCGCCAAGGCCGAGCCGCTGGTGGTGGCGAAGCGCAGCATCTCCGACACGGTGCGCGCGCCTTATTTCGCCGAGGAGGTCCGCCGCACGCTGGTCGCGCGCTACGGCGAGAAGGCGCTTTATCAGGGCGGCCTGACCGTCCGCACCAGCCTCGATCCGAAGCTGCAAGGCGAGGCGAGCAAGGCGCTGCGTGACGGGTTGATCGCCTATGACCGGCGGCATGGCTGGCGCGGCGCGGTGCAAAAGATCGGCCCGACTGCCGAATGGCAGGTCCGGCTATCGAAGGTTCCCGCCGTGCCGGGTGCCGACGTCGCGGGCTGGCAGCTCGCCTATGTCCTCGCCACGGACGCGGAAGGCGCGCGGATCGGACTGGTTGACGGCACCAAGGGCGTCATTCCGATGTCCGAAATGAAATGGGCGCGCAAGGAGTTGAACCACGACAAGGGGCTCGGCCCGGTCCCACGCCGCCCAAGCGACGTGATCGAGGCCGGCGACGTCGTGCTGGTGGGCGAAGGAGCGAAAGGCGGCTACGCGCTGGAACAGATTCCGGAAGTGTCCGGCGCGATCGTTGTCATGGACCCGCATACCGGCCGCGTACTCGCGATCTCGGGCGGGTTCTCCTACGAGATCAGCCAGTTCGACCGGGCGACGCAGGCCTATCGTCAGATCGGCTCGGCGATCAAGCCGTTTGTCTATATCGCGGCGTTCCAGCACGGCTTTACGCCCTCGAGCCAGCTCATGGACGAGCCGGTGGTGATCGACCAGGGGCCAGGCCTGCCGAAATGGACGCCGAGCAACTACACCCACAAATTCTACGGGCTGCTGACGTTACGGGTTGGCGTCGAGCAGTCGCGCAACCTCATCACCGCGCGGCTCGGCGAGACGATCGGTCTCGACGCCGTCGGCCATTCGCTCGAAGCCTTCGGCATCATGGATCACATGCCCCGCGTCTATTCGATGGTGCTGGGCGCGGGCGAGACCACGCCGCTGCGCCTGACCACGGCCTACGCGATGCTCGACAATGGCGGCAAGCAGATTTCGCCGACCCTGATCGACCGGGTGCAGGACCGCAACGGCACCACCATCTATCGCGCCGACCAGCGTAATTGCGAAAACTGCGCGAACATCGACTATCACGGCCAGGCGCCGCCCGAATTGCCGGACGAGCGCAAGCAGATCGTCGACCCGCAAAGCGATTATCAGATCGTGTCGGTGATGCAGGGCGTGGTGCAGTACGGCACCGGCCATCTCGTCGCCTCGCTCAACCGCCCGGTCGCGGGCAAGACAGGCACCACCAACGATTCCAAGGACACGTGGTTCGTCGGCTTCACGCCGGACTTGGTGGCTGGCGTGTTCGTCGGTTTCGACAATCCGCGCACGTTAGGCGGCCATGAGACAGGCGCCAGCGTCGCGGCGCCCGTCTTCCGCGATTTCATGGCGGCGGCGCTCAAAGATAAGCCGCCGGTGCCGTTCCGCATTCCGCCGGGCATCACGCTCGTGCGCGTCGATCATGCGACCGGCGAGCTGCCCTATCCCGGCGATAAGGCCGTGATCCTCGAAGCGTTCAAGCCCGGCACCCAGCCGACCGTCGTGGCAAACGAAGAAGGTGGGCCGCAGCACTTCGTCGACGACGAAGATGCCGCTTCGCTGGCGCCCGCCGGCGGCGACGACACGATCAACCCGCTGCCGACGACCGCGGCGGCCAACCCGGGCGAAACCGGCTTACCGCAGCCCGTACAGCAGATCGGGCCGCGGCAAGCGGCGCCCTCGACCGGCACCGGCGGGCTATACTAAAAGATCGGATTATGCGCGCTGAAATTCAGGCAATGACGGATGACATCGGCAAGTCGCTCGGCTTGCTGAGGAGGCATCTTTGACTGGGACAAATCCGTCAAACGCCTCGATGAGCTGAAGGCTCTCACCGAATCACCCGATCTTTGGAACGATTCCCGGCGCGCGCAGTCGATCATGCGCGAAAAGTCGCGCCTCGAGCGCGGCATCGAGAGTTATCGGCGGATCGAGAACGAGCTTAACGACGCGATCGGCCTGATCGAGATGGGCGAGGCCGAAGGCGACAAGGCCATCGTCGCCGAGGCCGAGGCCAATCTCGCCAAGCTGCGCGATGAGGCTCGCAAGCGCGAGACCGAGAGCCTGCTGTCGGGCGAAGCCGACGGCAACGACGCCTATCTCGAAGTTCACTCGGGCGCCGGCGGCACCGAGGCGCAGGACTGGGCCGAGATGCTGCTGCGCATGTATGCGCGCTGGGCCGAAGCGCACGACCACAAGGTGGAATGGATCGAGGAAAGCGCGGGCGAGGGCGCCGGAATCAAATCCGCGACCATCCGCGTGCTCGGCGAGGATGCGTATGGCTGGCTTAAGACCGAAAGCGGCGTGCACCGGCTGGTGCGGATTTCGCCGTTCGACGCCAACGCGCGGCGCCAGACCAGCTTCGCCTCGGTCTGGGTCTATCCGGTGGTCGACGACAAGATCGAAGTCACCATCGAAGACAAATATCTGCGCACCGACACCTACCGTTCGTCGGGCGCCGGCGGCCAACACGTCAACAAGACCGACAGCGCGGTGCGCCTCACTTACCAGCCGCCAGGCAGCGATCCGGTGGTGGTGGCGTGCCAGAGCGAACGCTCGCAACACCAGAATCGCGCGCACGCGATGGCGATGCTCAAAGCGCGGCTCTACGAGATCGAGCTACAGAAGCAGGAAGCCGCGACCGCGGCGATGAACGCCAGCAAGACCGATATCGGCTGGGGCCACCAGATCCGCTCTTATGTCTTGCAGCCCTATCAGATGGTCAAAGACCTGCGTACCGGCGTGGAAACCGGCAACCCGAGCGCGGTGCTGGACGGCGATATCGACAAGTTTCTCGAAGCGGCGCTCGCCGCCCGCATCCAGGGCGCCGACGCCGCGACGGACGAAGCGAAGAAGTAACGGCCGGTGGCTACCCGCGGGTCGGGATGCCCTTTTCCTTCAGGAAGTCCTGAAGCTCGCCCGCTTCGTACATCTCGCGGATGATGTCGCAGCCGCCGACGAACTCGCCCTTGACGTAGAGCTGCGGAATGGTCGGCCACTGGGAAAATTCTTTGATGCCCTGGCGGATTTCCGGATCGGCCAGCACGTCGACGCCTTTGAACTTCACGCCCATCTGGGTGAGGATCTGCACCACCGCGGCGGAAAAACCGCACTGCGGAAACACGGGGGTGCCCTTCATGAACAGCGTGACCGGATTCTGGGCGATGTCGTCCTTGATGCGGTCGAAGGCCGGGGCATTGGTGGCGGTGCTCATCGGAGTTCCTTTCCGGGGAAACTAATCGCGTGGGGCCGAGGTCTGGAGCGCGAGCGCATGAAGCGCATTGCCGACATGGCCGCCGAGCGCCTGGTAGACCATCTGATGTTGCTGAACGCGGCTCTTGCCTTTGAAGGCGGGCGAGATGACCAGCGCGGCGTAATGATCGCCGTCGCCGCGCAAATCCTCGATGGTGACTTGCGCGTCGGGCAGGCCCGCCTTGATGAGCCGTTCGATTGTCGCCGCGTCCAAAGCCATGAATTCGTCCTTAAGGAGCCGCCATGTAGGCGGGAAACCAGGATTCGTTGATCTGTCTTAGTTCCACAACGGATATGGCACCGGCTCCGGAAACTGTCAATTGATCGCCCGTTACGGCGCCGATCCGGACGGCCGGAACCCCGGCTGCCTTGGCGTTATGGAGGGTTTGCTCGGGGTCGGCGGTTTCGACGAGGTAACGCGCCTGGTCCTCGCCAAAGGCCCACATATGGATGGGGAGGGACGACGGCGGCCCGATGGTCGCGCCCAGCCTGCCGGCCATCGCCATTTCCGCCAGCGCCACCAGCAGCCCGCCATCCGACAGGTCGTGACAGGCGGCGACCCGGCCGGCCGCGATCTCGGCGCGGACGAATTTGCCATTGCGTCGCTCGGCGGCAAGATCGACCGGCGGCGGCGCGCCGTCCTCACGGCCGAACAGCTCTCGCAGATAAAGCGAGCAGCCAAGATGGCCGCGCGTCTCGCCGATCAGGATCAACGCGTCGCCCGCGCGTTTGAACGCGAGCGACACTGACTTGGCCGCATCGTCAATCAGCCCGACGCCGCCGATGGCCGGGGTCGGCAGGATGCCCTTGCCGTTGGTCTCGTTGTAGAGCGACACGTTGCCCGACACGATGGGATAGTCCAGCGCGCGGCACGCCTCGCCCATGCCTTCGACGCAGCCGACGAACTGACCCATGATCTCGGGCTTCTCGGGATTGCCGAAATTGAGATTGTCGGTGACGGCGAGGGGCAGGGCGCCGACCGCGATTAAATTGCGCCAGCTCTCCGCCACAGCCTGCATGCCGCCGCGACGCGGGTCGGCCTCGCAGTAGCGCGGCGTGCAATCGGTGGTGAGGGCCAGCGCCTTGCGTTTGCCGCTCTCGATCAGCACCACGGCGGCGTCCCCGCCCGGGCGCTGCACGGTGTGGCCCATCACCAGATGATCGTATTGCTCCCAGATCCAGCGTTTCGAGGCGAGGTCAGGACAGGCGAGCAATTTTTTCAGCGCATCGAGGATCGGCACCGCCGGCGCATCGGTCACGTCCGCGCGCGGCCTCGTTGCGACATGCGGCCGGTCATAGACCGGCGCCTCGGTGACGAGCGGCCCCACCGGCATGTCGGCTTCGACCTTGCTGCGCATGCGCAGCACCAGCCGCCCGGTGTCGGTGACGCGGCCGATGGTGGCGAAATCCAGTTCCCATTTCTCGAACACGCGCCGCGCCTCGGCCTCGCGCTCGGGCTTGAGGATCATCAGCATGCGCTCCTGGCTTTCGGAGAGCATGATCTCGTAGGCCGTCATCCCGGTCTCGCGGGTCGGCACGCGGTCGAGATCGAGCTCGATGCCGAGCCCGCCCTTGCCGGCCATCTCGACCGACGACGAGGTCAGTCCCGCCGCGCCCATGTCCTGAATCGCGACGATGGCGTCGCCCGCCATCAGTTCGAGGCACGCTTCGATCAGCAATTTCTCGGTGAAGGGATCGCCGACCTGGACGGTCGGGCGCTTGGCTTCGGAATCCTCGCTGAACTCGGCCGAGGCCATGGTCGCGCCGTGAATGCCGTCGCGCCCGGTCTTGGCGCCGACATAGATCACCGGATTGCCGACGCCCGCCGCCGCCGAATAGAAAATCTTGTCGGCGCGTGCGACGCCGACGGTCATCGCGTTGACCAGGATGTTGCCGTCATAGCGCGAATGGAAATTGCACTCGCCGCCGACCGTCGGCACGCCGACGCAATTGCCATAACCGCCGATGCCCGCCACCACGCCGGCGACGAGATGGCGGGTCTTGGGATGATCGGGCGAGCCGAAGCGCAGCGCATTGAGATTGGCGATCGGCCGCGCGCCCATCGTGAAGACATCACGCAGAATGCCGCCGACGCCCGTCGCCGCGCCCTGATACGGCTCGATGAAGGACGGGTGATTGTGGGATTCCATCTTGAAGATCACGGCTTGGCCGTCGCCGATATCGACGACGCCGGCATTCTCGCCCGGCCCGCAGATCACGCGCGGCCCCGTCGTCGGCAGGCCGCGCAGCCATTTGCGCGACGATTTGTAGGAGCAATGCTCGCTCCACATCACGGAGAAAATGCCAAGCTCGGTCAGGTTCGGCTCGCGCCCCATGATCTTCACGGCGCGGGCGTATTCGTCGGGAGTCAGGCCGTGCTGGGCGACGATCTCGGGAGCAATAGTCACGCGGGAAAAAACCAAAGAAATGAACCGCCAAGGCGCCAAGGCACCAAGTAAAACTCGGAGCCATACCGGCGCAAGCCGGTATCCATCGCGACGCCGCACCATGGACCCCGGCTTTCGCCGGGGTGGTTGCAAGAATTTCTTGGTGTCTTGGCGTCTTGGCGTTCTAAGTTTTTTTCTTTTGCGTTCAACCCAAGGCCTCCGCAATGCCTTTGAAAAAACCTATGCCGTCGGTGCCGCCGAGCAGCGAGTCGGTGGCGTCCTCGGGATGCGGCATCAGGCCGAGCACGCGTTTGCGTTCGTCGAAAATGCCAGCGATGTTTCGGACCGAGCCGTTATGGTTGGCGTCGTCGGTGAGATCGCCATTGTCGTTGCAATAGCGGAACGCGACGCGGCCATCGCCTTCCAGCCGGTCGAGCGTTGCATCGTCGGCGAAATAATTGCCGTCGTGGTGCGCGACCGGCACGCGGATCACCTGACCCGCATTGTAGCCGCGGGTGAACGCGCTTTCGCTGGTCTCGACCCGGAGATGCACGTCCCTGCAATGGAACTTGAGCGTGCGGTTGACCAGCAGCGCGCCGGGCAGGAGACGAGCCTCGGTCAGAATCTGGAACCCGTTGCAGATACCGAGAACCGGCGTGCCTTCCCGCGCCCGAGCAGCGACCTCGCGCATGATCGGCGAGTGCGCCGCCATCGCGCCGCAGCGCAGATAGTCGCCGTAGGAAAACCCGCCGGGAATGACGATCAGGTCGAGCTTCGGCAGTTCGGTGTCGCGATGCCAGATTTTGCGCGGCGCCTTGCCGGTGGCGCGCCGCAGGGCGTCGAACACATCCTGCTCGCGGTTGGAGCCCGGGAAAATGACGATCGCCGCCTGCATCTCCTCAGGCTTCTAGCTCGATTCGATAGCTTTCAACCACGGTGTTGGCCAGGAGCTTGCGGCACATCGCGTCCACGGTTTCCTTGGCGCGGGCCGGATCGGTCTCGGCGAGCTCCAGGTCGATCACCTTGCCTTGACGCACCTCGCCGACGCCTTTGAAACCCAGCGATGCGAGCGCCTGCGCGACGGCCTTGCCTTGCGGATCGAGCACGCCCTGCTTGGGCATGATGTGAACGCGCGCCTTCATTGCCCAATCCTCACTGCAACGTGTCGGTCGCGCGGATATCGACCGGGCCGCTCTCCGGCAGGATGCCGAGGCGGCGCGCCACCTCTTGATACGCTTCCTCGACGCGGCCGAGGTCGCGGCGGAACCGGTCCTTGTCGAGCTTCTCGTTGGTCTTGCTGTCCCAAAGCCGGCAATTGTCGGGGCTGATTTCGTCGGCGAGAACGATGCGTGGTTCGCCCTTGTCATAGAGGCGGCCGAACTCGAGCTTGAAATCGACGAGACGAATGCCGATGCCGACGAACAGGCCGCTGAGGAAGTCGTTGATCCGCAGCGCCATCTGCATGATCTCGTCGAGTTCGTGCGTCGAGGCCCAGGAGAACGCGGTGACGTGTTCCTCGGAGACCATCGGGTCGCCGAGCGCGTCGCTCTTGTAATAATATTCGACAATGGAGCGTGCGAGGGGCGCCCCTTCCTCCATTCCAAGCCGTTTTGCCAGGGAGCCCGCGACCACGTTGCGCACCACGACTTCGAGCGGAATGATCTCGACCGCGCGCACCAGTTGCTCACGCATATTGAGGCGCCGCACGAAATGGGTCGGCACGCCGATCTCGGCGATGCGCATCATCAGGAATTCGCTGATGCGGTTGTTGAGCACGCCCTTGCCGGTGATGGTGCCGCGCTTTTGGTTGTTGAAGGCGGTGGCGTCGTCCTTGAAATATTGGACGATGGTGCCGGGCTCGGGACCTTCGAACAGGACCTTGGCCTTGCCTTCGTAAATTTGCTTGCGACGAGTCATGGCCGGTCCTCGCTCGACGTGGAATTCATTCTATAGCAAGCAGGCTCCGGCGAAACAATCGCCGCAACTATAACGGGACATCCGTCCAGTCCGTTAGAGTCGGATAGTAGGAGCGAAAGCGAAAGCGCGGTTTTAATTCGGGGTTGTCATGCGACGGCACCGCGATCAGCGCGCTCGACACGGTGGCGAAGCCGCGGCCCGTGTCGAAACGCAAGGCGTCCTCCGGCCCGCCGCCATCCTCGCTCAGCAAGTTCTGCCAGGCGCTCCAGTCACCGGCGACGGGATCGGGCGCGGCGGCGGTCTCGAAGAATGGTCGATATTTGAGCAGCCGCGGCATGCCGGAATCATCGATTTCGCCCGACGCGATCATCGACAGCCCCGCCTTGACGGGGCGCATCTCGACCGGAACCTTGCCGCCATCATCCGCGTGACGTAGCCAGATCGCATCGCGGGAGTCCGCCACGATCATGTTGAAGGTGCGGTAGGCTCTGGGATCGATTGCGGCGATGGCCTTCGCAGCGTCCGTTGCATCGGCGTGGTCGAGCGCCTCGAGCACCAGTTCGCCGCGCGAACGCTGGCCCGGCGCCGGGCCGAGCGAACCGTGCCGGTTGAGGATGCCGGCCACGACGCCGTGATCGTTAATGCCGAGCCAGGAGCCGCCGGCCAATTCGTCGAGCCCCGCCACCACGTCGGGCCGGTCTGCCCAATGACGCGCCGGCGGCCGCCAAGGCCGCGCTTTCGCTTCGTCGCGGTTGGCGCCGACCAGGACGGGCCAATCGTGCCCGGGACGACGCAGCAGGATCAACGTGCACATCGCATTCGCTTGGGTTATAGAGGCCGCGAAAGGGGTCTTCTATGAGCGGTTTTGACGATCGTGAACAGAGTTTCGAGCGTAAATACCAGAACGACCAGGAATTTGCCTTCAAGGTAAAATCCCGGCGCAACAAGATTGTCGGCCATTGGGCGGCGGAACTGCTCGGCAAGAAAGGGGCCGACGCGGATGCTTATGCCGCCGACGTGGTCGCCGCCGAATTCGGCAAGCAGGGCGAAGAGCACGTCATCGAAAAGCTGGTCAAGGACCTGGCGCCGAAAGGCATCGACCGGGCGCGCGTCGTCGCCCAGCTTGAAAAAGCGCTGCAGCAGGCGAAGGTGGAATTAGGGGCACCAAAATAGGATTAGACTTTTCGGTCCTTGGTCTCCGGTGCAACCAGCACGGCGATCACCGCCATGCCGGCGAGGAAGCAGAAATAGGCCTTGATGCCCCACAGGCTACCGCCCATTGCCGCCACGAGGGTGGTGGCGATAGTAGGGATCAAGCCGCCGCCGAATGCCGTGCCGAACTGCCGGCCGAGCGTGTTGCCGGTGTAGCGCAGCCGCGCATCCTCGAACAGCTCGGCATAGAAACTGCCTTCGACGCATAGCGTCAGCGGCGTGAGGATGGCCGGCGAGAACGCCGCCGCGATCATGATCAGCGCCGGATCGCGCGTTTCGAGCAGCGTGAAAAAGATGAACACGATGTGGATCATCGCGATGACGAAGCCGGCGATCATCAGCGGCCGCCGTCCGATCCGGTCCGACAGCCAGCCCATGAAGGGGCCGAGGAACAGGCAGATCACCACACCGATCAGGCCGCCTTGAATCAGGAGGATGGCAGGAATGTGCAGCGTCTGGGTGCCGTATTGCAGGCCGTAAACGCCGGGCAGGAAGGCGATGCTGGATTCCGCTAGGGCGCAGAGGAACACGATCAGCGCCGCCTTCGGTGCGTAACGCAGCACATCGAGCAACGGCAGGCGCGACACGCCCGCCTCCTTGGTGCGCTTCACGAAGGCCGGGGATTCGTCGACCTTGACGCGAATGTACAGGCCGATGCCGACAATGATGACGCTGGCAAGATACGGCAGGCGCCAGCCCCAGGACACGAGCTGGTCTGTCGGCAATTGCAACACCGACTGCACCGCGATCGACGACAGGATGGCGCCGCCGGCCGCGCCCATTTGCGCGATCGACGCGAACAGGCCGCGTCGGCCCGGCGGCGCGCTTTCCATCGTCAGGATCGGCGCGCCGGTGGATTCCCCGCCGAGCGCACAGCCCTGGATGAAGCGAAGAAAGGTGAGAATGATCGGCGCGGCGAGGCCGATTTGCTCGTAGCTCGGGATGCAGCCGATCAGCGTCGAGGCGACGCCGATCAGCGACATGGTCAGCACCATCATCGGCTTGCGGCCGATCTTGTCGCCGAAATGGGCGAAGATCAGGCCGCCGACAGGGCGGCCGAAAAAGCCGATGCCGAAAATTACCATGACAAAGATGTTCTTCACCCACGGCGACATCGTCGCGGCGAAGAAAATCTTGTTGAAGATGATCGGCGCGAGCAGGCCGTAGAGGCCGAAATCGTACCATTCGATGGCCGATCCGGAGAGCGCCGAGCCGAGGAGGCGGCGATGCTTGCGCGCTTGCTCGCGCGGGTCGAGCGCTATGGCGGCATCCGGAACGACGACCATGAATCCTCCCCGAACTTTGTTATGTCAGCGCGGCAACGGCCTCGATCTCGACCAGAACGTCGTCGCGCATCAGATTGGCTTGAAAACAGGTGCTGACCGGCGGCTTGTCGCGGAAATATTCGGCGCGCACCGCGTTGAGCCTGGCGTAGTCGGCCGGGTTCTTGAGCATGATCACGACCTTGAAAATGTCGCTCATTTTCCCGCCCGCGCCCTCGACCACGGCGCGGATATTGTCGAGCGTCATCCGCGTCTGTTCTTCGATGGTGCCGGGGATTTTGCGCGCGTGATAATCGCCCGTCATGTTGCTCAGCGCAGTGGTGCCGGCGATGTAGAGCAGGTCGCCGACCCGCACCGCCCGGGAGAACGGGCCGATGGTCGGCGGCAGGCCGGGCAGGGGAACGGGCTCGTGGCGCGCCATGAGCCGAGCATACGGCAGCAAGCCTAGAGGGTGAAGATTTCTCCGTTCCGTGTGCAATCGGCCGACGCGGCCGCGACGAACGGCCCGGTCACGTCCTCGGGCTTGCGCAGGGAAGCCTTGCTCTCGCCCGGGAAGGCGTTGTTGCGCAGGCGGGTATGGACGGGACCGGGATCGACCAGATTGGCGCGCACCGGCGTGCTCGCGATCTCCGCCGCATAAGAGCGCACCAGCGCCTCAAGTCCTGCCTTGGATGCCGCATAGGCGTTCCAATAGGCGCCCGCGTCACGCGCCGCGGCGCAGGTCGTGAAAACGGCGCGGCCGGCGTCGGAGCGGCGCAGCAACGGATCGAGCGACCGGATCAGGCGCGCGTTCGCGGTCAGGTTGACGTCGATGATTTCCTGCCAGACCTGGGGGTCGATCTGCGCGGTCGGTGACAGTTGCGGCAGACCCGCCGCATTGCCGACCAGAATATCGAGTTTGCCGAAGCGCTCGTGCAGCCCAAGGCCCAGCCGGTCGATGTCGTCGAACTGGCGCAGGTCGAGCGGCACCAAAGTCGCCGCGCCGCCGGAATCGCCGATCTCGTCATCGAGCTCTTCCAGTGCGCCCTGGGTGCGTCCGACCAGGATGACGTGCGCGCCTTCGGCCGCGAAGCGCTTCGCGACGGCGGCGCCGATGCCGCGCGTCGCCCCCGTGATCAGCGCTAAACGTCCTTGAAGCCGGCTCACGCCGTCTCGGTCAGCAGCGACAACTGGGTCGAGACCTTGCCGGCGTCGCGATCGATCAGCGGGATCGGATAGTCGCCGGTGAAACAGGCGTCGCAGAAACGCGGCGCCATCGCGTCGCGTTTGGCTTCGCCCATCGCACGATAGAGGCCATCGATTGAGACGAATGCCAGTGAATCGACACCGATGAATTTCGCGATCTCGTCGACATTCATGTGCGATGCAAGGAGATCCTGGCGTTCCGGCGTCGCGATGCCATAGAAGCACGAATGGCCGGTCGGCGGACTGGAGATGCGCATATGCACCTCGGCGGCGCCGGCGTGCCGGAACATTTCGACGATCTTGGTCGAGGTGGTGCCGCGCACAATCGAATCATCGACCAGGATGACGCGCTTGCCCTTGATCTCGTTCTTGTTGACGTTGTGCTTGAGCTTGACGCCGAGATGGCGGATTTGATCCGTCGGTTCGATAAAGGTGCGGCCGACATAGTGGTTGCGGATGATGCCGAGCTCGAACGGCAGCTTGCATTCCGCGGCATAGCCGATCGCAGCGGGCACGCCGGAATCCGGTACCGGGATCACGATGTCGGCGGAGACGTGACTTTCGCGCGCGAGCTCCGCGCCGATACGCTTGCGGGTCTCGTAGACGCCGATGCCGTCGACCACGCTGTCGGGCCGCGCGAAATAGATGTACTCGAAGACGCACAGCCGCTTGCGCACCGGTTCGAACGGCTTACGGCTGTGCAGGCCGGCGGCGTCGATGACGATCAACTCGCCGGGTTCGACGTCGCGCTCGAAATTGGCCCCGATAATGTCGAGCGCGCAGGTCTCCGAGGCAAGTATCCACGCATCGCCGAGCCGGCCGAGCACCAGCGGCCGCACGCCGAGCGGATCGCGTACGCCGATCAGCCCGGTCTGGGTGAGCGCCACCAGCGAATACGCGCCCTCGACCTGCCGCAGCGCATCGATGACACGGTCCTCGACATTGTCCTTGAGACTGGTCGCGATGAGATGAACGATGACTTCGGTATCTGACGTCGACTGAAACAGGCTGCCGCGCCGCACGAGTTGGCGTCGCAGATGATAGGAATTGGTCAGGTTGCCGTTGTGGCAGATGGCGAGCCCGCCGAATTCGAAATCGGCGAACAGCGGCTGGACGTTGCGCAGCGCGACCTCGCCCGTTGTGGCATAGCGGCAGTGCCCGATCGCGGCTTTGCCGGGCAAGCGTTGAATCACATCCCGGGAGCTGAAATTCTCACCGACCTGACCGAGGCCGCGATGGGCGTGGAACTGCTCGCCGTCGTAGGTGACGATGCCCGCCGCCTGCTGGCCGCGATGCTGCAAGGCGTGAAGGCCGAGCGCCGTCAGCGCGGCCGGGTCGCTGTGGCCATAGACGCCGAACACGCCGCATTCCTCATGCAGCTTGTCATCGTCGAAGGGGTTGCTGGTCAGCATGATACCGCCGGGCGGGATATGGGCATTGCCCGCGGGATTTGCAGCATCGGTCATTGTTGCTGCTGCCCCTGCTGCTGATTGATCAGCCGATCCATGTCGGCGCGGTCCTGTGGGCGATACGCGGGCGCGGGATTTGCCGCTTTGTCGCTTGGTTTGGGGGCGGTCAAGGCGCGGACGGCGCTGTCGGCATCGGCCGCGGCATTGGGCTTCGCCGGTTCGCGCACCGCCGTGGTCGTCTTGACGTGATCCCGCCATTTCGCGGGGATCAGCGACTCCAGCATATTGGCGCCCGCCTGCAACAACGGGCGGCTGTGCGACTTGGTCATCCAGTCGGGTTGCGGCTTGTCAGGCGGCAAATACCAGCTCAGCGCGATAAAACCGAGCGACACCAGTACCGCGCCGCGCATCAGGCCGAACAGCAATCCGAACAACCGGTCGAACGAAGACATGCCACTTTGCGACACACGGCTGGAAATGCCGGCGGTCAGGATCGAGAGGATGATGAGCGCGACCAGGAACAGGATCCCGCCGGCGGCGATATTGGCGATCGGACCCTTCGGCAGGAAACCCTCGGCGAATGGCACGAGATAGATATAGCCGTAATAGGTGATCAGGCCGGCGCCGAGCCACGCGACGATGGCGAGTAGCTCTCGCACGAAACCGCGCATATAGGCGAAGCCTGCCGACAGCAACACGACGACGATGACGACGATGTCCAACGTACTCATACGATCAGGCTCACCTTGCTTGGCGCTGCCGCACCGGCGTCACTGTCGCGCCGCCGTCGCCGCGTTCCATGAAGCGCTCGACCAGTTGGCGTACATGGCGAATCTCGGCGACGCGGAGAATAGCATCGCCGCCATTCCGTGGCGGCGTATAGGCATTAAGAAAGCCGAGCTTCGCCGCTTCGCGCAGCCGCGCCTCGGTCTGGCCGACCGGCCGCACTTCGCCGCTCAGGCCGATTTCGCCGAAAATCACCGTCTTGTCGGCGACCGGCTCGTGGCTCAGCGCCGACAGCAGCGCCGCCGCCGCCGCGAGGTCGGCCGCCGGCTCGCTGATGCGAAAACCGCCCGCCACATTGAGATAAACGTCCCGCGCGCCGATCTGTACCCCACAGCGCGCCTCCAGCACCGCCAGCAGCATGGCGAGACGGTTGCCGTCCCAACCCACCACCGCCCGGCGCGGCGTTCCGAGAGGCGAGGGGGCGACCAGCGCTTCGATCTCGACGAGAACCGGGCGCGTGCCTTCCATGCCGGCGAATACGGCCGTGCCGCTGACCGGACTTTGCCGTTGCGCGAGGAACAGGGCTGACGGGTTGGTGACTTCGGCCAGGCCGCGGTCGGTCATTTCAAACACGCCGATCTCGTCGGTCGGGCCGTAGCGGTTCTTCACCGCGCGCAGGATGCGGAACTGGTGGCCGCGATCGCCCTCGAAATACAGCACGGTATCGACCATGTGTTCGAGCACGCGCGGGCCGGCGATCATGCCTTCCTTGGTGACGTGGCCGACCAGGAACAGGGTGAAGCCGCGCGCCTTGGCGAGACGGATCAGTTCCTGCGCGGAGGCGCGCACCTGGCTGACGGTGCCGGGCGCGACGTCGATATTGTCGATATAGGCGGTCTGGATGGAATCGATCACGACGATCTTCGGCCCGCCGGCCTGGTCCAGCGACGCCGCCATGTCGCGCACGCTGGTCGCCGCCGCGAGCTGAACCGGCGCGCCGGTCACGCCGAGACGCGCGGCGCGCAGCCGCACCTGATCGAGCGATTCCTCGCCCGAGACATAGAGGCAGTCGAGGCCGGACGTCGCGAGTCCGGCGACGATCTGGAGCAACACGGTCGACTTGCCGATGCCGGGATCGCCGCCGATGAGCAGCGCGGAGCCTGGCACCAGTCCGCCGCCGCAGACGCGATCGAACTCGCCGACGCCTGTCGTCCGCCGCACCAGTTTTTCGCCGCCGTCGCCGAGCCCGGCCAGTTCCAGCTTCTTCGCCTTGCCGGCCGCGAGACCCTTCGGCGCTGATGACTGGACGGCCTCTTCAACCAGCGAGTTCCAGCCGCCGCATGCCTCGCAGCGTCCCGCCCATTTGGGATGAACGGCGCCGCATTGCTGGCAGACGAAACGTGACTGCGCGCGTGCCATTACAACGCCCTGATTTCCATCCGGATCGGACCGTCGGCCCGGCCATGAATGAATTGCTCGACGAATTCATTGCCGGAGCGGTCGATGCGATCGACCGTATCGGACCAGATGATTCGGCCTTTGTAAATCATGGCGACCCGGTCGGCGATCTTCCGAGTCGATGCCATGTCGTGAGTAATCGAGATCGCGGTCGTGCCGAGATCCTTCACAACCTTCACGATCAGATCGTTGATGACGTCCGCCATGATCGGATCGAGGCCGGTGGTCGGCTCGTCGAACACGATGATTTCGGGTTCGGCGGCGATGGCGCGGGCGAGGCCGACGCGCTTCTGCATGCCGCCCGACAGCTCGGCGGGGCTGAGCTTGGCCACTTCCGGCGCAAGCCCGACCGCCGCAAGCTTCTGGATCGCGATGTCGCGGGCCTTGGCGCGCGCCATGCCGTGACCCTGGATCAGCCCAAACGCCACGTTCTCCCAGACCGGCAATGAATCGAACAGCGCCGCGCCCTGGAACAGCATGCCGAACTTGCGCAGCAGCTTGAACCGCTCGCCCGACGACAGGGTAGTGACCTCGACGCCGTCAATCTTGATGGAGCCGGCATCCGGCTCCATCAAGCCGAGAATACATTTCACCGTCACCGATTTGCCGGTGCCGGAGCCGCCGATGATGACGAGGCTCTCGCCCTCCTGCAGGTCGAAATCGACGCCGTCGAGCACAACCTTCGGGCCGAAGGATTTCTTGAGGCCGCGAACGGCGATTTTGATCTTGTCGTTCATGACGAGAAGAACAGCGCCGTCATCAGATAGTCGGTCAGCAGGATCATGATGGAGCCCGATACCACCGCATAGGTGGTCGCCGCACCGACGCCTTGCGCGCCGCCCTTGGAATGATAGCCGTGATAGCAGCCCATGAGTGCGACGATGAAGCCGAATACCGCCGATTTCACAAGGCCCGAGGCGACGTCGTCGGTCGCGACATTGTCCATCATGACGCCGAGGAAACTGCTCGGGTTGTAATCGAGCGAGTAGGTGCCAACCAGGAAGCCGCCGAAAATGCCGATAACGTCGGCGACGAACACCAGACAGGGCAGGGCGATGGTGCCTGCGATCAGCCGTGGCACCACCAGGTATTTGTAGGGGTTCGTCGACAGGGTCGATAGCGCGTCGATCTGGTCGGTGACGCGCATCGTCCCGATTTCGGCCGCGATCGCGGCGCCGATGCGGCCGGCGACCATCAGGCCGGCGATTACCGGCCCCAACTCGCGCGTCACCGACAGCACCACGATGATGGCGACGCCGGTCTCCGCCGCGAAGCTGAATCCGGTATGGGCCTGCAACGCCAGCACCATGCCGGTGAACAAGGCGGTCAGGCCGACGACGGGCAGGGAATAGAACCCCATGTCGATGAGCTGCCGGCCGATGAGGCGCGGATAGAAGGGCGGCCGGAAGCAGTGGCTGACGCCTTCGACGGTGAACAGCGCGAAACGCCCGGTGCCATCGAGAAAGCCGATGAAAATGCGGCCGACGCTGGCGAGGAAATCAAGCATCGGCGCCGCCGCGATAGACGCGATGATGCCGGCCACCGAGCGAAGTCAGGACCTCATAGGCGATGGTGCCGGCGTCGCGCGCGAAGTCGTCGATCCCATATTCGTCGTCGAGCAGATCGGCGTAGGCGCCGGGCCGGGTCCGTTTCGGGTCGATGCCGGTGACATCGATCGTGATCAAATCCATCGAGATGCGCCCCACCACCGGCGCGCGCTTGCCGGCGATGCCGACGCTGGCTTTGTTGCTGGCCGAGCGCAAGAAGCCGTCGGCATAGCCCGCCGCCAGGGTCGCGACTCGTCCTCGTCTGGTCATGCGATGGCTGCCGTCATAGCCCACCGACTGGCCTTTTTCCAGTTCGCGGACCTGAAGAATTTTTGCTTTAAGTGTAATCACTTGTTTCATCAAGTTGTTGTGTCCCGGCAAGGGATTGGCGCCGTAAAGAGCGGCGCCGGGACGGACGAAATCGAACTGATAGGCTGGCCCCAGAAAAATGCCCGAGCTCGACGCGAGGCTGGCGGGCGCGGGCGGCAGACTCTTGAGCAGGGCGCGGAACGCGTCAAGCTGCGTTCGGTTGGTGCCGGCCTTCCGATTCCAGGCGGTCGTGAGGTGGCTGAGCAAGCCCTCCAGCGGAAAACCGCCGAGCAGGGCAGGATTGTCCATCAGGCGCCTTGCCTCGTCCGGCGGCAGGCCTAGGCGGGACATGCCGGTATCGAGATGGAGCATCGCCGGCGCGGCCCGGCCGGCTTTGCGCCAATCCGCAACCTGGCCAAGATGATTCAGCACCGGGATCAGCCGTCCCCGCGCGAATTCCCGCGCCGCGCCTGCCTCAAACCCGTTGAGAATGGCGATGCGAGCTTCGGGCAATAGACGCCGAAGCGCTAGCCCTTCGCCGGCATCCGCGACGAAGAACAGCCGGCAACCGGCGCGCCACAGGCGCTGCGCCACTTGGGCCATGCCTACCCCGTAGGCATCGGCCTTGACCACGGCGGCCGCCTCGCAGCCGCGCTTGAGGCGCCCGCGCAAAAGGCGCCAGTTGGCCGCGATGGCGCCGAGATCGATCTCGAGGACAGAGTCCGGCTGAGCGCTCAAAACCGCTCTTCGGCGTGATGGTCGCTGCGGACGTAATTGTCGAAACGGGTGGTGTGACTGTCGAACCGTAGCGTGATGTTGTTGATCGGGCCGTGGCGTTGCTTGGCGATCAGCAGCTCGGCGGTGTCGTGAACCTCTTCGAGCCGCTTGCGCCACCGCTCATAGCGTTCGTTGAACTTGTCGTTGGCTTCCTCGGGCCGCTGCGTTGGTTGACCGCGGCTCAAATAGTATTCCTCGCGGTAGATGAAGATCACGACGTCGGAATCCTGCTCGATCGAACCGGATTCACGCAAGTCCGACAGCATCGGGCGTTTGTCCTCGCGCGCCTCGACCTGCCGCGACAATTGCGACAGGGCAAGCACCGGAACATTCAGTTCCTTTGCCAGCGCCTTGAGGCCGCGGGTGATTTCCGACACTTCCTGCACGCGATTGTCGCTCCCGGGCCCGTCGCCGCTGCCGCGCAGCAACTGCAAATAGTCGATCACGATTATGTCGAGACCGTGCGAGCGCTGGAGGCGGCGCGCCCGCGTACGCAACCCCGTGATACTCAGGGCGGGCGTGTCGTCGATATAGAACGGCATTGACGATAACGCCTGCGCGGCCTGAACGAATTTATCGAAATCGGCGCCTGACACGTCGCCACGCCGGATGCGGTCCGATGAGACACCGGACTGTTCCGAAAGAACGCGCGTCGCCAACTGCTCAGCCGACATTTCCAGCGAGAAGAACCCGACCACGCCGCCATCCTCCGCGATGGTGCGGCCGTCGGCGGCCTTGCCCGCGCGATAGGCACGGGCGGCGTTGAACGCAATGTTGGTTGCGAGGGCGGTCTTGCCCATCGACGGCCGGCCAGCAAGCACGATCAGATCGGATGGGTGCAGTCCGCCCAGCGTCTTGTCGAGATCGGCAAAACCGGTGCCGACGCCGATGGTCTTGCCGCCTTTCTGGAAAGCGGCCTCGGCCAAGTCGATGGCTTGTTTGAGCGCGACGTTGAAGGCCTGGAACCCGCTGCCGTATTCGCCAAGCGTCGCGAGGTCGAACAGTTTCTTCTCGGCGGCCTCGATCTGGAGCTTCGCCTCGCGCTCGAGATCGTAGGAATAGGCATCGTTAACGACGTCCTCGCCGATATTGATGAGCTGGCGGCGCAGATGCAGATCGTAGATCTGGCGCCCATAATCGGCAGCGTTGATGATGGTGACGACGTTCGCGGCGAGACGCGCCAGATATTGCGCGCCACCGATCTCGGCCAACGCGCCGTCCTGGTCGAACAGATTCTTCAGCGTTACCGGGTTGGCGATCTGCGCGCGCTCGATCAGCGTGCGTATAGCGCCATAAATGCGCTGATGCACCGGCTCGGCGAAATGCTCGGGCAGCAGGAACTCGGCGACTCGGCGATATGCCTCGTTATTAACGAGGATCGCGCCAAGCAGCGCCTGCTCGGCCTCGAGATTCTGAGGCGGGGTGCGGTAAATTGCGTCGCTATCGCGAAGCGGCGTGACGTTCGAGGGCGCGGCGTCCACCATGATTGTGATGGTAGCAAGACAACGGGCCGCGCGTCAGATGGAATCCGACTCGTCGATCCCCTTCACAATGGGGATATCGGGGAGAAACCGATCAGGCGGCGCGCTCGACGCGCTCGGCTATCGGGGGATTGTGGCTGCGCTCCCAATCGACCATGTAGTCGCGCGTCACCGGCACCGCATCGACTTGCTTCGCGAGCTGCATCTGGAAATTCAGATGCCCGCCCCAGCGGAACGCGACCTCGGAGCCGGATAGATAAAATTCCCACATCCGGCAGAAGCGCTCGTCGTACAGCGCCTTCACGCGCTCGCGGTTCGCGGCGAAGCGCGCGCGCCATTGCTTGAGCGTCTCGGCATAGTGCAGCCGAAGAATCTCGATATCGGTGATCCACATTCCGACTTTCTCGACCACCGGTACGACCTCCGACAGCGACGGCGAATAGCCGCCCGGGAAGATGTATTTGCGCAGCCACGGATTGGTGGTTGCCGGTCCGTCGATGCGGCCGATGGAGTGGAGCAGGGCGACGCCGTCGTCCGGCAGCAACTCCTTCACCTTGCGAAAAAATTCTTTGTAATGCGGCACCCCGACATGCTCGAACATGCCGACTGACACGATGCGATCGTAGGTTTCCTTTTCTTCGCGATAGTCGCGCAACACGAACTTGACCCGGTCGGCGACGCCGGCCGCGACGGCGCGACGCTCAGCGACCTTGAGCTGTTCGATCGACAGGGTGAGGCCGGTTACCGTGACGTTGGCTTCCTTGGCGAGATAGATCGCGAGGCCACCCCAGCCGCAGCCGATGTCGAGAACCTTCTGTCCCGGCTTCAACAACAGTTTCGAGGCGAGATGGCGCTTCTTATTGGCCTGCGCTTCTTCGAGCGAAATGTCTGTGGTCGGCCAG
Organism: Allostellaceae bacterium; assembly: GCA_025451725.1. Classification (GTDB taxonomy): domain Bacteria; phylum Pseudomonadota; class Alphaproteobacteria; order ATCC43930; family CGMCC-115725; genus JAATGI01. The sequence continues at coordinate 7,284 of JANWJX010000011.1, read as the reverse complement.
AAGGCGCAGGAATATTGCCGGTCGTTGTCGAGGAACAGGTCGTAGAGCGTGTCGGACAGGTCATAGTGATGCGCCACGTTCTTTTGTGACTTGCCGACCGGATTGTATTGCTGGAACACGCGCAGCGCGTGGCCGAAGCCGGCATAAAGAGGGGTCATTATGCTCGGCGGCGCGATCGCCTGGTTCTCGCCGACGAACATCAGGAAATCGAACACGTCGGCATCCTCGATGGTCAGCGTGCCGTCCATATAGGCTTCGCCGAGATATAGCCGCGGATTAAAGAACAGCCGACGCAACAGCGCCGGATCGTGCAGTTTGATGGTGATGGTCGGGCCGGCGATATCACCCGAAAAACTGTGCGTCGTGCCCTGCGGGTCGATCAGCCGCAACGTGCCCTTGGTGACGAGATGGCGCAGCAACAAGCCGAGTAACATTGCCTACCCCTGGTTCGGTCGTTCGCTGCAATATCCGACAGGCCCGACCCGTCGCGCAAGCAGGGGATTAGAGCATTTCCAATCGGCGTTTACCGCGCGGTCGGGGAAAGTCGCGGTCCAGCGCCGCAATGTCGCCCGCCGTCAATTCCAGATCCAGCGCGCCGCAATTCTCGCGGACGTGGTTTTGGTGGAACGCTTTGGGAATCACGATGACGCCGTCATGCCGCAAGAGCCAGGCCAGCGCGACTTGCGCCGGCGTCGCGTTGTGCGTTGCCGCGATCTCCTTGAGCGCCGGCTTGGCGAGGAGCTTGCCTTGCTCGATGGGCGAATAGGCCATGATTGGCACATGCAGTTCGCGGCACCACGGCGCGAGGCCGGTCTCGATGCCGCGCCGCATCAAATTGTAAAGCACCTGGTTGGCGGCGCACGCCGTGCCGCCCGGCAGGCGCCACAACTCCTCCATGTCGGCAACATCGAAATTGCTGACGCCCCAGCGGCGAATCTTGCCTGCCTGGCGTAGCGCGTCGAATCCCTCCACGGTTTCGAGCAGCGGCACATTCTCGCGCCAATGAAGGAGATAAAGATCGATGCAGTCGGTGCCGAGCCGCTTCAAGCTGCGCTCGCAGGCCGCCGCCATCTTTTTCCGGCCGGCATTGTGCGGATAGACCTTGCTGACGATCAAGACTTCGTCACGGCGGCCCTTCACCGCTTGTCCGACAACTTCCTCGGCGCCGCCGTCGCCATACATTTCCGCCGTATCGATCAGCGACATGCCGAGATCGAGGCCGAGCCGTAAGGCCGCGGCCTCGTCGCCGGCACTGGAACCGCGCTCGCCCATCCCCCAGGTGCCCAGACCGAGGGCCGGCACCATTGTCCCATCGGGAAGGGGAAGGAAGCGCATGGCCGGCGGTTACTTCTCCGCCTTGGCCTTCTTTGCTCTTTTGGCTTTGGGCTTTTCTTCCGCGGCAGGCGCCGCTTCGGCGTCGGCCTTCTCGGGTGCCGCTTCGGCGGCGGGGGCCGCTTCCTCGACGACTTCTACCGCAGCGTCGCGCTCCGCCGCTTCGCGCTCGGCCGCGGCGCGGGCGAGACTCAACGGATCGACGCCTTGCTTCTGCATTTCCGCCTCTTCCGGTGACTGCGCGACATTGGCGGTCACGGTGGCCGAAACTTCGGGATGCAGAACGACGCGCGTCTTATAGAGGCCGAGGCTTTTGATCGGCTTGTCGAGCACGATCTGGGAGCGGCCGACCGTGAAGCCCGCCGCGGTCACGGCGTCGGCGATGTCGCGCGCCGAGACCGAGCCGTAGAGCTGGCCGCTTTCGCCGGCCTGCCGGATGACGACGACGTGGACGCCTTCGAGCTTACCCGCAACCTGTTCGGCCTCTCCCTTCTTCTTGAGGTTCTGCGCCTCGAGCTGGGTGCGCTGCTTTTCGAAGAAAGCGAGATTGTCCTTGGTCGCGCGCAGCGCCTTTTTCTGAGGCAGCAGAAAATTTCGTGCAAAACCAGGGCGTACTTTCACCACCTGGCCCATTTGGCCAAGATTTTCGACGCGCTCCAACAAGATGAGTTCGATCATGGCCGGCCCCTATTGGATCGAGTAGGGCAGGAGCCCGAGGAAACGGGCCCGCTTGATCGCCTGCGCCAACTCGCGCTGCTTCTTGGCCGACACGGCGGTGATGCGGCTCGGCACGATCTTGCCGCGCTCGGAGATATAGCGCTGGAGCAGCTTCACGTCCTTGTAATCGATTTTCGGCGCGTTCGGGCCGGAGAATGGACAGGATTTGCGCCGCCGGAAGAACGGCCGGCGACCGCCGCTGCCACCGCTGCGGCCCCCGCGATCGCCCCGATCGCCGCCAAAGCCGCCACCGAAACCACCCCGGTCGCCGCCGCCGAAGCCGCTACGATCCCGATCGCCAAAGCTCGTGTCGCTCATCGCTCGGCTCCCTCGCTACCGGCTATCGCGGCGGGCGGCGCATCCGCGTCGCGGTCGCGTCGTGGCCCGCGATCCCGGTCGCCGTAGCCGCGGTCGCCATAACCCCGATCGCGATCGCCATACCCGCGATCCCGATCGCGGTCACCCTCGCGGCCGCGGTTTTGCAGCACCGCCGACGGCCCTTCCTCCAGCGCGTCCACCCGCACTGTAAGGTAGCGCAGAATGTCTTCGTTGATGCGCATGTTGCGTTCCATCTCCGACACGGCCGCGGGCGGCGCGTCGAGATTGAACAGCACGTAATGACCCTTGCGGTTCTTCTTGATGCGGAAGGACAGGTTGCGCAGACCCCAGCTTTCGCGCTTTTTCACCTCACCGCCCTGGGCGGCGACGATGCCGGCGAATTGATCCGCCAAGGCATCGACTTGCGGGCCGGAAATATCCTGGCGCGCAATGAAAACGGTTTCGTACAACGGCATGAAGCGTCGTTTCCCCTTATGGCTGTTAGTGGCCCGGCGCTGGTCGAGGCTCTCGCCCAAACCGCCAGCCGCCCGGGCCTAGCCGGCCCAATGCCGGCAAGGAGGCGGCGGACTATAGGGGGGTGGCCCCGGCGGCGCAAGAGTGCCGGCTAAGGCCGGCGGCGGGCCAATTCAGCCTCAATTTCAGCCGCGTCGCGGCCGCGTTCCAGCTCCCGCGCGACGGCGCGTACCGTGGCGGCGAAGCGCTCGGACAGCACCGCGACATTGGCGTCGACGTCGTCGATATAGGCGGGCCGGCCAGCCATCTGCTTGATTTCGCCGACATGAAGCGCTGAGACGACGCAATTGCCGCCCACGTCGTTGCTGACGATGGGGGCGCCGGAGGTGCGGGCGCTGGCGTCGCAATCGTGCTCGACGACATCCTGCTCGAACAGCCGGCCGAAACGGCACGGTGCGGAGCGGTACGGGAACAGGCCGGCCCGGTAGCTCATGCCGTAACCGAGGAGGACATACCGCCCGTTGTCGCGCAGCCAGGACCGGTCGGCGCGCGGCTGCATCGGGCGGATGTCGGTGCCCGGGGCGATTTCCTCGACGGCGAGCGGGTCCTCGTCCAACACGGCAATCACCCAGTCGCCGCCATAGTCGTGACCACCTCGGCGCAACTTGGCGCAATAATCGCCGCGCGCCACCACCGTGGCGCCGATGCTGCTCAGGCCGGCGCGGCCGTTGAAACCGTGGGCGAAGGTGAAACGCCGGTCGCCACGGCAATGCCGGTCAACGACATGCAGATTGGCCATCACCTCGCGGCGGTTGCCGATAATGAAGGCGGTGCCGCTGCCGCTCGACGGAATGGCAAGCCCGATACCCCAGGCGCAATGCGCCCGCGCCGTGTCGAGGGGAAGAGGCGGCGGGTTCTCGACGAAGCCGTTGACGGGAACAAACCTTTGGTTCGTCGCGGCAAGCCGTTTGCAGATCGGCGCGGCGTGCGCGGCGGCAGCGACACAACAAAACAGCATCGTTAGTAAAAGCGGGCGTCCCGAAGCCCGCACAATGCCGATCACCGCTTGATCCCGACTTTGCGGCCGACTTCCGGCGGCAGCGGCAACGCGCGGTGCTCGGCCAGCATCGCGTCGAGGCGTGACTGGATCGCGGCCGGGAAAGGCGCGGCGCGCGGCCCGGAAAGATCGATATGGAGCGCAAGCATCTCGAAGGTCGCGACCTGCTCGCCGCTTTCGGCCATCGCCATGCGGCAGAAGAAATTGAACCGCTTGGCGTCGGCGTCGATCAGCCGGCACTCAATTTTGAGCTGGTCGCCGAGCTTGGTCTCGCGCGCATAGGTGACGTGGCTTTCCATCGCGTACATGGTGAAGCCGGTGTCGCCGCGATAGGCTTGGCCACAGCCGATGGCGTCGAACAGCACGTCCGTCGCCTTGTCGAACATGACGACGTAGTAGGCCATATTGGTGTGGCCGTTATAGTCGATCCATTCCGGCCGCACGGCGATCTCGAGCGTGGGCAGGACGACGCTCATCTCACTCCGCGAACGACGGCGCCGACCAGTGCAGCCAGCCGGTCCAATGCAGCCACAGCATCCCGAACAGCATCGATAGGATCGTGATGGGGATGCCGGCGCGGGCATATTCGCGGAAGCTCAGATGCACGCCGAACTGCGTGGCGCGTTCGGCGACGATGAGATTGGCGAAGCTGCCGAGCAGCAGGAAATTGCCTGCGAACGAGAACAACAGCGCCATGCCGTACAACGCGCCCTCGGGCGGGTTGGGCCAGACCTGGAGCAGCAGGATCACCGACGGTACGTTGCCGAACACGTTGCTCATGAACAGGGTCAGCGGCGCCAGCACGTCGAGATGATCGGGCAGCGTACCGGCGTCTCCGAGCGACGCGATGAACGGATAGGCGAGGCCCGACTGCGCCAGCGCGCCCGTCACCGCGAACAGGCACACGAACAACAGCAGCAGCGGCCAGTCCACCGCCGCGATCATGGTGCGGCTGGTGATCTTACGGCTGGCGAGAAGCAGAGCGGCGATGACGAGGCCGCCGACCTCGCGGGGCAGCGAGGTGGTGAACAGAACCAGCAACGCGGCCAGCGCAACCAGCGCCTTGATGGTCTGGGCGCGGTCGAAGGGATGGCGCGGCACTTCGGGCATGTCGGGAATTAGCTCCGGCGAGCGGTCCATCACCCGGTCGCGCCATTGGAACCAAATGACGCCGAACACCACGACCAGGCCGAATAACGCGGGGATGCCGCAGGCCAGAACGAACCGGTGGAAGCTGAGATTGCCGATCTGGCCGAGATAGATGTTCTGGGGGCTCGAGATCAGCGTCGCCGCCGATCCGGTGTTGGCCGCCGCCACCAGGCCGATCAGGAACGGTTTCGGGTCGTAGCCGCGCGCCCGCGCCCCGGCGATCAGCAGCGGCGCCATCGCGAACACCACGATGTCGTTGGCGAGCAGCGCGGTCAGTGCGCCGCACACCGCGACCGTCAGCGCCAGCAGCGAAACCGGGCCGCTATGTTTCGCGGTGATCCAGTCGGCGCACAGATCGTAAAAGCCCGCCGACAGGAACTGCGCCGAAATGATCATCAGCGCGAACAGCAGGACCAGCGTCGAGATGTCGATGCTGCCGCTGATGTCGTCGATGGTGATGGTCTCGGTCCCAAGCAGCGCGATCGCGCCGAGGAGCGCGATGCCGGTGCGGTCCACCCGGAACCAAGGCAAACGTCCCGCCGCCAGACCAAGGTAGGTCAGGAAGAAAACCGCCAGGATGATTGCATTCGGCATGGGGACGGAACGGGTCGGCGTGTACGGGAGCGGGGCGGCATCATAGGAACCTTCGCCGCCCAGGGGGAGAGTGATTTGCTACCAAATTCTCAGCCTGGCGAAGCTTCGTGGGCGGCGTGGGCGGGTGGGCTTCCGGCCGGCGATTATCCATATTGACAATATATTGTCAATATGACATGGTGCTTGTATGAGCAAACGAACCGCCGCCGACGCCGCGCTGATGCCTCTGATTGTCGCCGACATATACGAACTGGCTGGCCGATTGCGCGCACGCGGCGACGGCATCGCCGCCACGGTGGGCCAGACCCAAGCGCGCTGGCAGGTGCTGAGCGCCGCATCCGGCGATCCTCTGTCGGTGCCGCAGATCGCGCGTCGTCTCGGCATCACCCGTCAGGCGGTGCAACGCATCGCGGACCTGCTGACGGACGAAGGGTTCGCCGCCTACGCGGACAATCCCGATCATAAATCGTCGCCGCATCTGGTTCTGACCAAGGCGGGCCGCGACGCCCTGGCGCGCCTCACCCGGAGCGCGCGCGCCGGACAAGAAGACCTGGCCGCGGCAATGGAGGCGGTCGATATCGCACGGCTGCGGCGCGATCTGCGTACCTTGCTCGACGCGGTCAAAATTTCAACGAGAGGAGAGTGACATGGACCAGGATTTGACGACGGTTTTCCACAAAGCCAGCGCCGGCTCGATCGCCGAAACGGTGAATTTTCCGGCCGTGGTGAAGAGCCTGATCGAGATTGGGGCGGAAGGCTATCACTGCGACCTGTACCGCCGCGAAAAGACGTACTACATGCCGGATGGACGCAGCCACGTCGAAGCGGAACCCGAACTCGACCCGGCGGAATTCAACGGCGCGCATATCGCCGCCGCCTTCGACGAGGCGCAGATCGTAGCGGCCTTGCGCGCGGTGCAGACGGGCGCCATCACCTATGTCGAATTCCTGCGCGATATCATGAAGGCGGGCTGCGTCGGCTATCAGGTCTGCATCGGCGGCAAACGCGCGCTCTATTTCGGCCGCGCCGGCCAAGTCTATGTGGAGAAGTTTCCCGGCAGCAATTAATCTGCCGGCATGTCCTACGACGAACTTACGGCGGCGCGGGTCCGGCAAATTCTCGCCGGGCGCCGCGACGTCACCGAAACCAGGCTGATGGGCGGCCTGTGTTTCATGGTCGGCGGCAACATGGCCTGCTCGGTCAGCGCCCGCGGCGGTATCTTGATCCGCGTCGGCCCGGATGGGGTGACGGCAGCCCTCAAGGAGCCGCACGCGAACCAGATGAAGATGGGCGCCAAGGCGATGTCGGGATTCATCCGCGTCGATCCCGATGGCTACCGCACCGACGCGGCGCTCACGAAATGGGTGGGGCGCGGCGTGGATTTCGCCCTGACGCTGCCGGGAAAAAAGAAGAAGGCGAAGCGCTAAATATCCAGTTCCTTGGCGAACTGGGCGCGGGCCTGAATGAACTCGTAGCGTAGTTCCGGCTTGCGCCCCATCAGGCTTTCCACCAGCGCCGCCGTCTTTTTGGTATTTGACCGGTCTTCCGGCGGCGGCAGTTTCACGCGCTCCAGCGTGCGCTTCGCCGGATGCATGGTGGTGTCGCGTAGCTGGGCCGAGGGCATTTCGCCGAGGCCCTTGAAG
>JANWJX010000010.1 GCA_025451725.1 Allostellaceae bacterium | reverse complement strand
TCGCCGCGAAACCCGAGCGACTTGATGTGGAGAAGATCGTCGTCGGGGAGTTTCGAGGTGCAATGCCGCTCGACCGCCAGCGAGAGTTCCTCCGACGTCATGCCGCTGCCGTCGTCGGAAACGGCGATCAGCGACTGGCCGCCGTCGCGCAGGCTGACGTCGATATGCGTTGCGCCGGCGTCGATCGCGTTCTCGACCAGCTCCTTTACCGCGGCGGCCGGGCGCTCGATCACTTCGCCCGCGGCGATGCGGTTGACCACGACCGGCGGCAATTGGCGGATGGACATGGCGGTCATTGTGCCCCGGCGGTACTGTCCACGCCAAGACTCGCCGCGACTCGGGGCGGCGCTTTCATGTAGTCTGCGCCGCCGGTGGGGCGGGATGTCTCAAGCCATAAAATGGGCGGCGATCCTATGGGTCGCCGTCGCCGGGGGCGCGTCGGCCGGCGACGCCGGCAGTCATATCGTTCCGGCGACAACGGTCCTTCGCTACGAGGACGGTCGTCCGTCGGCGCGTTACCGGCTCGACGCGGAGGATGTCGGTCCCGTGCTGTTGCACGGCGAAGGGCCGAATCTCTGCGACATATATGGCGCGCGCGACGTCTGGGCCTTCAAGGTCGGCGGCACGGTCTATCTCCATTATGACGCCGCCGGACCGGCTGGCTGGCTCGCGGCCCTGGCGACAACGACCGACCTCAAACATTTCGTCAGGAAAGGCGCGATCCTGGAACTCGGGAATGCGAGCCAGGCGGATTCGGCGAGCGCGTCGTACGGCACGACGTATTTCGACGGCAGGATTTGGCGCATGTTTTATCTCGCGACGCGGAACGCGACGCCTCGGCCCGGCCGGATTCCTGCCTTGCCCTACGTTACTCTGGCGGCAAGGTCGCGCGCGCCTGAGGGGCCGTGGGTCAAAGAAACCGGCTTGATCCCCTTCACGGTCCGAGCGGGTACTTATTACGGCGTCACTGCCAGCCCTGGATTCATCGTCAAGCAGGGCGATACCTATTTGCAGTTTTTCAGCGCCGCGATGCCGCGGACCATCGGCATAGCGCGAACCAAGAATCTCGACGGCAGGTGGACCCTCGATCCGGAGCCGATTCTGCCGCGTGAGGAGCAGATCGAAAACAGCTCGATCTATTTTCAGGAATCGAGCCGAACCTGGTTCCTGTTCACGGATCATGTCGGCGTTCGCAACGGCTTCGAGTTCACCGATGCGATCTGGGTCTATTGGAGCCAGGATCTCGAGCATTGGGATCCGAACCATCGCGCGATCGTGCTCGACAATACCAATCAACACTGGTCACCCGAGATCGTCGGCTTGCCGTCGGTCGTTCCGGTCGGCGGACGCCTTGCGATCTTTTATGACGGCCGGCGGCCGACCCGCGAACATCCCGACCCGATTGGGCATCTCTATCGCGACGTCGGACTGGCGTGGCTCGATCTGCCGATCCATTTGCCCGATCGATAGCTTGACCTGACCGCGCCGCGCCGCCACGGTGGCGCGTCATGACCGCCAGTTCCGGTATCGCCGCCCGCATGACCAGCGGGCGCGGCGAAATATACGCTTTTGGCCTGCTGATTCTCGCCAGCCTCTTCTGGTCGAGCAATTGGGTGGTCGGGCGCGGCATCCACGAGATTTTCCCGCCCGTGGCGCTCAGCTTCTATCGCTGGCTGGTCGCGATGGCGGTGCTGGCGCCGTTTGCGATTCCGCGGTTGCGCGGTCAGTGGCACCTCGTCCTGCGCCACTGGAAGCTGTTCGCTTTTCTCGGCGCCAGCGGGATCGCCTGGCCGCAATGCATCACCTATATCGGCCTGAACTACACCACGGCGGTGAACGGCTCGCTGCTGACCGCGGGCAATCCGTTCATGATGGTGCTGCTGGCCTGGCTGATCGACGGCCAGGTCGCGACGTCGCGTCAGCTCGGCGGCATGGTCCTGTCGTTTCTTGGCGTCGTGATCATCGTGGCGCACGGCTCACTGACGACGCTGATGCAGTTCCAATTCAATCCCGGCGATCTGTTGATCGTGGTGTCGATCCCGCTCTGGTGTGCCTATTCGATCATTCTGCGCCGCCGGCCGCGCGAGATGGACGGGCTGGCCTTCCTGTTCGTGCTGACGCCGATCGGCTTGGTGTCGCTGGCGCCCGCGGTCGCCTACGAGGGAATTTTCGTGCGGGCGCCGCACTGGAGCTGGTCCACGCTGCTCGCCGTGATCTATGTCGGCGTCACCGCGTCGGCCGCCGCCTACATGCTGTGGAATCGCGGCGTCGAGTTGCTCGGGCCGAGCCGGGCCGCCTTCAGCCTGCCGTTTCAGCCGATGTTCGCGTCGCTGCTCGCCGTATTGCTGCTGGGCGAGGAATTCCATGCCTATAACGCGGTCGGATTCGTGGTGATTGTCGCCGGCTGGTATCTGTCGAGCGGCCTCAAGCTGCGGGGCGCGGCATGACGGCGGCGTCCGGCCGCGCGACGCGCCCGCTCGACTGGCGCCACGCCGCTTATCCCTATGCGTTGCTGATCCTCGCCAATTTTTTCTGGGCGACGAACTGGATTGTCGGGCGCGGCATCCACGAGGCGTTTCCGCCGGCGGCGCTGAGCTTTTACCGCTGGCTTGCGGCGGGTCTGATCCTCGCGCCGCTCGCGTTGCCGCGACTGCGCGGCAAATGGCATTACGTACGCGAGCATTGGTGGCTGTTCCTGATCCTGGGCGGCACCGGCGTCGCCACGTTTCAAGCCATCATCTATGTCGGGCTGAACTACACGACGGCGGTCAACGCCACGATTCTCAACGCATCGACGCCGCTGCTCATGGTGCTGATGGTGTGGGGGATGGAAGGCACGGCGGCGACGCGGCGGCAATGGCTCGGCATGGCGGTGACGTTTTGCGGCGTGATGCTGATCGTGTCGCGCGGCGAGTGGCGCAACCTCGCGACGCTCCACTTCAATACCGGCGACATCATCATCCTCGTGACGCTGCCGATCTGGTGTTTCTATTCGATCCTGCTGAAGCGCCGGCCCATGGCGATCGACAATATCGGCTTCACCTTCGTCGTGACGCTGATCGGGTTGAGCGCGTTGTCGCCGTTCTTCGCCTATGAGGAAATCTTCGTCCGCACCCCGGTCTGGAGCTGGGGCATGGTGGTGGCGGTGCTCTATGTCGCGCTGGCGGCGTCGATCGCCGGCTATCTGTGCTGGAATCGCGGCGTCGAGCTGGTCGGGGCCAATGCGGCCGGCTTCACTTATCCGTTCCAGCCCGCCTTCGCGGCGTTGCTCGCCGTGTTCGTGCTCGGTGAGCCGTTCCGGCTCTACAACGCGCTCGGCTTCGGCATCATCCTGGTCGGCTGGCTGCTGACGACGGGGCTGCGCGCGCCGCGGCGATGAGCACGCCGCCTAAAGCTTTTGTCTCCTGGAGTTCCGGCAAGGACAGCGCGTATGCGCTGCACGAGGCGCGGCGGCGCGGCATCGCCGAGATCGTCGGCGTTTTGACCACGACCAACGAGGTCTTCAACCGGGTCGCGATGCATGGCGTGCGCGACGCGCTGCTCGACCGCCAGATCGAGGCGCTCGGCCTGCCGGCGATCAAGGTGCCACTGCCATACCCGTGCCCGAATGACATGTACGAGGCGCGCATGGAAGAGGCGGTCGAACGCATCAAAGCGCAAGGCGGGCGCCATGTCGTGTTCGGCGATCTGTTTCTTGAGGACATCCGCGCCTATCGCGACAGGAATCTCGCCAAAGCGGGCATGACCGGCCTCTATCCGCTGTGGCGGCGCGACACCGCTTCGCTGGCGCGGGAGATGATCGACAGCGGCCTGGTCGCGCATCTGGTCTGTGTCGATCCACGGAAACTCGACAAGAGTTTCGCGGGCCGGCGCTTCGATGCGGCGCTGCTGGCGGATCTGCCGCCGGACGTCGATCCTTGCGGCGAAAACGGCGAGTTCCATACCGTGGTGACGGCCGGCCCGATGTTTTCGGCGCCGATCCCGATTACCATCGGTGCGATCGTCGAACGCGACGGCTTCGTGTTCGCGGATGCGATTCCGGGGGGAGAAGCATGAAACTGCTATGCGCGGCGGCGATGATGCTGATGGCCGCGTACGCGTACGCGCATGGGGCTGACTTGACCCATCTTCCGCTGGGCGACGGTAAAATCTCGACCGGGCCGAAAAAGGGCTGGATCTGGGCCTGCCGCATCGACAAGGACGCGGGCGGCGCCTGGCGCGATGGACCGTGGATTCGCCCCGACGGCACTTACGATTTCACCAGGAAGGCGGTGGTGCCGGGCGACATGAAATGGCCGAGCCATTACACGATCGCGCTCGCGGGCGACAAACGCGTTTTCACCTCGAACGATTTTCCCAATCACGGCACCGGCATTTTCCCGATCCCGCCGGACAGCGAGGCGTTCCAGACCGACCGCAACCCCAACCATATCGCCGAGCAGCACATCGCCATCGACCTGCCGGCGAACCCGATCATGCTGCCGAAGCCGGGCTGCGTGCCGGGCGCGATCGGTTTCGTCATCACCGGCGCGGTGCTGTTCAACGCGCTCGACGCGCCGGGCCGCGACGCCGTGGCGCACGAAACCCAGGACAAATGCCAGGGCCATCCGCAGATCTCCGGCGTCTATCACTATCACTCGATCACGACGTGTCTCGACGACAAGCGCGAAGTGGACGGCGCGTCCGCGATTGTCGGCTATGCGCTCGACGGGTTCGGCATCACCGGTCGCTATGGCGAGGGCGGCAAGCTCCTGACCGACGCCGATCTCGACGAATGCCACGGCCGCGTTTCGGAAATCACGTGGGACGGCAAGCGCGCCCGCATGTTCCACTATGTCGCGACCTGGGAATTTCCCTACACGATCGGCTGCATGCGCGGCGCCTACAAACGCGACGACGTGATGAAGATCGCCGGCCCGCCGCCCGGCATGTTCGGCGGGCCGCCGCCGCGGCCGCGAAACTAAGACAAAAGATTCACCGCCAAGACACTAAGACGCCAAGAATGCTGCCCCGTCCCGGCGAAAGCCGGGACCAATAGCGCCGCGTCACGACGGATCCCGACTTTCGTCGGGGAGGCGAATCAACCTTGGCGCCTTGGCGGTTCGTATTCCCCTTTTTCTATTTTCCCGCCATCACCAGCACCGGTTTGTCGCGGTACTCGGCCGGGAACATCGTCTTGAGGTTCGCGACTTTCGGCAGGTCGTTATAGACGATGTAGGGATAGTCCGGGTGCAGGGTCAGGAAATCCTGGTGATAGCCCTCGGCCGGGAAGAATGGCTTGTCGGTCTCGATGGTGGTGACGACCGGCCGGTCGAACGCCTTCGCCTTGTCGAGCTGCGCGATATAGGCCTTCGCCACTTTCGCCTGTTCCGCGCTCTGGGCGAAAATCGTCGAGCGATATTGCGTGCCGTGATCCGGGCCCTGGTAGTTCAGCTCGGTCGGGTCGTGCGCCACCGAGAAATAAATCTGGAGGATCTGGCCGAAACTGATCTGATGCGGATCGAACGTGATCTGCACCGATTCGGCATGGCCGGTGGCACCGGTGCCGACCACTTCGTAGATCGCGTGCTCCTTGTCGCCGCCGGCATAGCCCGAGACGGCGCGCGTCACGCCCTTCACGTGCTGGAACACGCCTTGCACGCCCCAGAAACAGCCGCCCGCCAGCACCGCGGTTTCCGACGCGGCGGCGCTCCTTTCGTCGAGCGCCGGCGGCGGCACCGGGTGCGCGGCTTCGGCGGCGCCGGTCAGCGCCGGCCACGCCGCGCCCAGCGCCAGCGCCGCGACCGCCGCGATACCGAGAATCGATTTCGTCATCCTGGCCTCCCGCCAAATGCCTGCGTGCAATCTGATTGCGTCCAATATGGCGCGCCGGATGCTCGCGCGCCGTCACAATCGCGTGGCTTGGCCGTGAAAAGCAACGGCCCCCGCAAGGGGGCCGCGCCATCAACCATGCAAAATATACGAAAATCAGGCGGTGCTTTTGGCGACCTTTTTGAGGCCGGCGGCCGCGGGGGCGGGATCGCGCAGCACATAGCCGCGGCCCCAAACCGTCTCGATGTAATTGTCGCCCTTGGCGGCGGTCGAGAGTTTCTTGCGCAGCTTGCAGACGAACACGTCGATGATCTTGGGCTCGGGCTCGTCCATGCCGCCATAGAGATGGTTGAGAAACATCTCCTTGGTCAGGGTGGTGCCCTTGCGCAGCGACAGCAACTCGAGGATGCCGTACTCCTTGCCGGTGAGGTGGAGCGGCTTGCCCTCGATGTCGACGGTGCGGCTTTCGAGATTGACCGTGAGCTTGCCGGTGCGGATCGCCGATTCGGCGTGGCCCTTGGCGCGGCGCACGATGGCCTGGATGCGCGCCAGCAATTCGCGGCGCTCGAACGGTTTGGTGAGGAAATCGTCGGCGCCGAAGCCGAGGCCTTTCACCTTGTTGTCGAGGCCGGAGAGGCCCGACAGGATCAGGATCGGCGTGCGCACCTTCGCCGAACGCAGCCGGCGCAGCACCTCATAGCCGTCGATGTCCGGCAGCATCAGATCGAGAATGATGATGTCGTAATCGTAAAGCTTGCCGATCTCGAGCCCGTCTTCGCCGAGATCGGTCGTGTCGCAGACGAAACCTTCGGCCTGCAGCATCATCGAGATGCTGGTCGCCGTCGCCGAATCGTCTTCCACCAGTAGGACCCGCATGCACCCTCCGCCCAGGCTTAAGCGTCGCTACCCCGCATTCACTAAAATGCAAGTATAACGGTTCTTAATCATCGTTACCAGAACTGTTAACGACGGACGGTAAATATTTGGCAGGAGGGGGATTCGCAACCCGGCAGGGTTGAATCTAGCGGCGGTCGCCGGCGCGGTAGGTCTGAAGCCGGGTGACGCGCAGGCCGGGGATGCCATGCTGCTCCACCAGGGTCTGCCAGGTGAAGAACTCCTCGGTCGAGAGCTTGTACCGCTCGCAGGCCTGTTCGAGGGTCAGAATGCCTTCCTTTACGGCGTTGACGACCGCGGCCTTGCGCCGGATTACCCAGCGTTTGGTCGAGGGCGACGGCAGCTCGTTTTCGTCCGATTCATAGTCGGACCGGAACGGGGACGCCGGAGTGCCGAGTTCATACGGCAGCGAGGTTGCGGGCTTGGTTGCCATGCGCGCCAATCTATTCCGGACGCCGTTAACAAAGACCTAAAAGGACGGTTGGCGGTCGGTCGAGTACGACGAAAAATTGCATCCGGCCTCCCGGCCGAAGGGTCAGCCGCAGGCTCCCGCCCCCTATTCGAGGCAAATCCCCGGCGAATCGGGCCCCACGGGATCGCCGGAAAGGGGTATCGCCGGTGCAGGCGTCCCTCGCGTTCTGTTGTCTTGCCGCTGCCGGGCCCGGTTCATATACTCCGCGCGCTTCGAACCGCCCCGGCGGTTCAACGGGGTTCTTTTGGGGGATTCTTACGGTGTTGGCGATGCGGCCGGTGCTTCCGCCAGATTATCGTCCGTCGGACGACGAAGAGTTCATGAACCCGATGCAGCTCGAATATTTCCGCCAGAAGCTGTTGCGCTGGCGCGCCGATCTGCTGAACGAATCGTCCGAGACGCTGCAGCATCTCAAGGACGACAGCCTAGCCCATCCCGATCTCAACGACCGCGCCACGGTGGAAAGCGACCGCTCGCTCGAACTGCGCACCCGCGACCGCGAGCGCAAATTGGTGTCGAAGATCGACGAGGCGCTGGCGCGGATCGAGGATGGCACCTACGGCTATTGCGAAGTGACGGCAGAGCCGATCGGTTGGCGCCGGCTCGACGCGCGGCCGATCGCGACCCTGAGCCTCGAGGCGCAGGAGCGCCACGAGCGCCGCGAGCGCACGCACCGCGAAGACTGAATACCGGGGCATGGCCGCGGCGCCGCCCGTGACACCAATCGAATCGTGTTAAGATTCTTAGCGTGACGATCGAGACGCTATTGCCGGCGGGCGGGATCGGCGAAGAGGACGAGCTCGCGCCGATTCAAATGCCGCTGTGGCTGCGCCGGCTGCGCAATGCCGGCTTGCTGTTCGGCGGTCTTGGCGTCGTCCTGTTCGCCGCCATCGAAGCGGGACTCCTAACCGGGCGGCCGGCGCTCGCAGGCGCGTTGTTTTTCGTCCTGCTCGCGCTGATGAGCGGCCTCGCGGTGTTCGTGTCGCGGATGGGGACGCGCGAGATCGCGGGACGCGCGGCGCTCCTGAGCCAGGCGATCGCGGCCTCGCCCAACGCCCACCTCATCGTCGCCCCGGAAGGCTCGATCACGTACGCCAATTCAGCGTTCCGGCGCTTCTTTCCCGACATCCGCACCCTGCCGCTCGAAGTCATTGCGCTGAGCCTTGCCGGCGACGAAGCCGCCAAGGAGTTTGTGCGGATCGAGACGGAGGCGGTGGAACGCGGCCGGTCGAGCGGCCGCCTCGCGATCCGGCGCAGCGCCGGCGCGACGCTATGGTTCGTCGTCTCGGCCAGCCTGCTGCCGCGCAGCCCGGGCTATATGCTGTGGAGCTTCGAGGACATCACCTCGCGCCAGGAAATGGAGCAAGTGATCCGCGAGGAGTCAGAGGCGCCCGGCGATTTCCTCGACAGTTCGGCGACCGGTTTCTATTCGGTCGATGGCGACGGGAAGTTCCTGCTGGTCAACCAGACGCTCGCCGACTGGTTCGGCCGCAGCCCGGGGGAGCTGGTCGAAAGCGGAACGATGCTCGGCGATTTTATCGTCGCCGACGGGCAGCAGCGCGGTCCCGCCTACGCACCCTATACCGGCGGCAGCGAGGGCGCGCCGCGCGGCGAACTGGTGCTGCGCGGCAGCGACGGACGGCTGATCTACGCCTCCATCAGCCAGACCGTGGTGCGCGCCGGCGACCAGTTGCGCACCCGCTCGGTGGTGCGCGACCTGACCTCGCAGCACGAATGGGCCGAGGCGCTGAAACGATCGCGCCTCCGGTTCCAGCGCCTGTTCGCCGACGCGCCGGTCGGCATCGCGCTGCTCGGCATTTCGGGCCGTATCGAGGAAGCCAACCGCGCGCTCGGCGAACTGCTTGGCACCGCGGCGGCTGAACTGATTGGCCGCGGACTCGCGGATTTCGTCATCGGCGAGGATCGTGACCAGGTCAAAACCCACATCGCCGAGGCGAGTTTGGGTCACGCCGCGCGGCCCGTCGATGTCCGCGTGCTGGCGCCGCGCGAGACCTGGGCCTCGTTGTTCATCGGCCGGCTTGAGGGCCAGGCCGACGACGAGGGCGGGCTGGTGCTGCATGCCATCGACACCACCGAACAGAAGAATCTCGAGGCGCAATTCGCGCAAAGCTCCAAGATGCAGGCGGTCGGCCAATTGGCCGGCGGCGTCGCGCACGACTTTAACAATCTGCTCACCGCGATGATCGGGTTCTGCGACCTGCTGCTGGCGCGGTTCAAGCCCGGCGACCCGTCTTTCGCCGACATCATGCAGATCAAGCAGAACGCCAACCGCGCCGCCAATCTGGTGCGGCAGTTGTTGGCTTTCTCCCGGCAGCAGACCCTGCAGCCGACGGTGCTGAACCTCACCGAAGTGTTGGCCGAACTGTCGAACCTGCTGCGGCGGCTGATCGGCGAAAAGATCGAGTTACGCGTCGTGCATGGCCGCGATTTGGGGTTGGTCGAAGTCGATCAGGGCCAAATCGAACAGGTCATCATCAATCTCGCGGTCAATGCGCGCGACGCGATGCCGAACGGCGGCGTGCTTACCATCCGCTCCGCCAACGCCACGATCGCCAGCCCGCTGCGGCGCGGCGTCGAGGTCATGCCGCCGGGACAATATGTGCTGATCGAAGTCGGCGACACCGGCATCGGCATCCCCAAGGAAAATCTCGCGCGCATTTTCGAGCCGTTCTTTTCCACGAAGGAAATCGGCAGCGGCACCGGGCTCGGCCTCTCGACCGTCTACGGTATCGTCAAGCAGACCGGCGGCTTCGTCTTCATCGACAGCGAGCCGGGCAAGGGCGCGCAATTCTCGATCTATCTGCCGCGCGCGCAGGGCAAGGCCGCCACGCCGGCGCGGCCGATCGAAGGCGGCGAGGACGCCGCCGACCTGACGGGCACCGCGTCGATCCTGTTGGTCGAGGACGAAGACCCGGTGCGGCTCTTTTCGGCGCGCGCGCTACGCAACAAGGGTTATCGCGTGATCGAGGCGAAAAGCGGCGAGGCGGCTCTCGAGATCGTCGAGCGCGGCGCCGAGCAGATCGACCTCATCATCTCCGACGTGGTGATGCCGCGGATGGACGGGCCGGAAATGGCGGCCAAGATTCGCGAACAGCATCCCGACATGAAGGTGATCTTCATTTCGGGCTACACCGAAGAGGCGTTCCGCGACCGCCTAAGCCACGATGTCCATTTCCTGCCGAAGCCCTATAATCTCAAGCAACTCGCCGCCAAGGTGAAACAGGTTCTCGAAGCGGCGTAACGGAGGCTTTGCCATGCGTTCGCTCATGACCGGCGGCAACCCGGTCGCTTCGGTATTGACGTTCCTGGTCCTGGTGCTGGCGGCGCTGTCGGCGGTTGGGGTGCGCGCCAACGGCAATGACGGGCTTTACGTCGTCACTGCGATCCTGTTGGTCGTCGCCGTGCTGGTGCCGCGCGCCATCAAGATGGCGAATCAGTGGGAACGCGCGGTGGTGCTGCGCGTCGGAAAGCTTCAGAGCATCCGCGGCCCCGGCCTGTTCGTCATCATTCCGTTCATGGACGCGGTGGCGGCGATGCTCGACCAGCGGATTCAGACCACCGAGTTCAACGCCGAATCCGCGCTCTCCAAGGACACCGTGCCGGTCAATATCGACGCGGTGATTTTCTGGCAGGTCCACGACGTGCAAAAAGCCGCGCTGGAGATCACCGATTTCCGCTCGGCCATCGCGCGGGTGGCGCAGACCAGCCTGCGCGAGATGGTCGGCTCGTCGTTTCTTGCGACCCTGCTGTCGGACCGCAAGCAGGCGGACGAGGTCTTACGCGCCGAGATCGCCCGCAAGATTTCCAATTGGGGCATCACGGTTCACTCCGTCGAGATCCGCGACGTCGGCATTCCGATGGCGTTGCAGGACGCGATGAGCCGCCAGGCGCAGGCCGAGCGCGAGCGCCAGGCGCGCGTGCTGCTGGGCCAGGCCGAGGTCGAGGTGGCGCAGAAATTCCTCGACGCCGCCGAGACCTACTCCAAGAACCCGGCGGCGCTGCAATTGCGCGCCATGAACATCATCTACGAGACGACCAAGGAACGCGGCGCCACCATCCTGATCCCGACCGCGATGGTCGACGCGATGAATCCCGGCGGGATTTTGGGCCTGGTCGCGGCCGCGCCCGCGGCGGCGGGGCGGACGCCGACCGCCGCGCCGAAGCCCTGACCGGAGAGGGCAAGCCTCCCGATCGCCTGCGTCACGATCATGACCGGCGCGCCGACGCAGTGCGCGTCTCGGGCAGGAAGAACAGGATGACCAGCAGCGCGGCGACCCCGGCCACGCACAGGCCGACGAACCCTAGCCGGTAGCCGAGAATTTCGACCGCCAGGCCGGAGGAGTAGAGGCTGACAGACGCTCCGATGCCTTGCATCGTGCCGACCACGCCGAGCGCAAGATTATAGCGCCCGGTGCCGCGCATCCCGTCGGCGACGATCAGCGGCGTCATCATGGCAAAAATGCCGGCGCTGATCCCGTCCAGCAGTTCGAACGCGATCAGCCAGTAACTGTTGTCGGTCAGCGCGAACAGCGCGGCGCGCAGCGGCAGCGCGGCGAAGCCCAGGAGCAGGATCGGCTTGGCGCCCCACTGATCCGCCTTGCGTCCGGCGAACAGCGAAATGCCGAGCATCACCAATTGCGCAGCGATGATGCAGGACGAGAGCATCACGGTCGCGTCCTCAGGATGCGTCAGCGCGAATTTCTGCCCGGCCAGCGACAAGAGCGGCGCGTTGGCGAACTGGAACAACAGCGCGGCGACCGAAAATACGACGAGGGTACGGTGCTTGAATAGCTCACGCCAGCGAGCCGCCTTGTGGCGGCGCTCGTGATGTTGATGTCGGCCTTCGAGGCCGCGGGCGCGGTCGAGGTCGATGGCGTCGTGCGGGATCGCCAGCACCGCCAGCACCGCCAGCACCGCGAAACCGGGCGCCAGCAGGAACACCGCGCGCTGCGAGAAGAAATAGCCGGCTGCGGCGGCCAACAGGGCGGCCGTCGTGTTGCCGGCATGCTCATA
The DNA here is from genome assembly GCA_025451725.1 of Allostellaceae bacterium. GTDB lineage: Bacteria > Pseudomonadota > Alphaproteobacteria > ATCC43930 > CGMCC-115725 > JAATGI01. The sequence continues at coordinate 1,529 of JANWJX010000010.1, read as the reverse complement.
GGCGGCGTTGCGGCCGAGGCGGCGCGCGAGGAACCGGTGCGCGTAGAGGCCCAGCGTCACGGCGGCGACCGCCGGCACGAACACGTCGCCGACAACCGCGATGGCGGCGTTGGCGATCATCACCGGCCAGAAACCCGGCACCGCGTAAATCGCCATGCCGGCGACGGTGAGAATCACCAGCGCCGCGATCAGTGCGCCGCGTTTGTGGATTGTGTGGTCGATCGCCCAGCCGATCGGCGTCTCGGTGACGAGGCCGATGAGGCCGCCGACCATCATGATCAATCCGACGCTGCCCGGCGTCCAATGGAGTTGCGAGACGAGATAGACGTTGACGAATGGACCGAATGCGCCGCGCACGTCGGAGACGAAAAAATTGACCGCGTCGAGCGCCCGGCCTACCGACCGTGCCGGCGCCTCGCCTACCGCGATAGCCACAACACGCCCATGACCAGGGTGATGATCGTCACTGGCGCGCCGACGGCGAAATAGGTCCAGAAGCCGATTCGGATGTCGCGCCGCGCGGCGCCTTGCACCACGATCAGGTTCGCGATCGAGCCGAGAATGGTGAAATTGCCCGCCAGCGTCGCGGCCATCGCCAGCACCAGCCAAGCCTGCTTGGGGTCGGCGAGGGTCACGACAAACGGTTTGAGGACCAGGACGGCCGGCACGTTGCTCACCAGATTGGACAGTACCGCTGTCAACGACGCGAGAACCGGCGTCTGGTTCAGCGGCAGGGCATGAACGCGGGCCAAGAGATCCGGCGTCACAACGGCCTTTTGCATCGCCGCCACCACAATGAACAGGCCGGCGAACAGCAACAGCAGCGACCAGTCGATGTCGCGATAAATCCGCGCCGGCTTGAGGCGCCGCGTCAGGAACAGCAGGGCGCCGCCTAAAATCGCGGCCAGCGCGGGCCGGACGCCGACAAAACAGGCAACGATTACCCCTACCGTCACCGCCAGGGATTTCGTCAGCAGCCATGCATTGACGGTGAGTCGCGGCGGCGCCGCCTCGAATCGCGGCTGCCCCAGGAATTCGTGCCGCCACACCACCGCCACGACCAGCACGATGATCACAAGCGCGATTGCGGCCACCGGCGCCAGATGGGCGGCGAAGTCGCTAAATTCGATGCCCGATAGGCTGCCGATCATCATGTTCTGCGGATTGCCGGTGATGGTCGCGACGCCGCCGGCGTTCGAAGCCATCGCCAGCGCCAGAAGGTAGGGGATCGGGTTGCGCTTGAGATTGCGTACCGTCTCGGCGACGAGCGGCGTCAGCATGAGGCACACCGTGTCGTTGACCAGCACCGCCGACAGCAGGCCGCCGACACCGACGATGCCGATCAACAGCAGGACCGGGCGGTGGGCGCGCCGGATGATCCAGTCGTGGCACAGTGCAAAAAACCCCGCGAGCCGCAGATTGGCGACCACGATCATCATGCCAAGCAGCAACGCCAGCGTGTCGAGATTGATGGCGCCGAACGCTTCATCGGGCGACAGCGCGCCGGCCGCCACCATCAGCGCCGCGCC
>JANWJX010000009.1 GCA_025451725.1 Allostellaceae bacterium | reverse complement strand
GTGACGGCGGGCACTTCGTCGCCGCTGACCGACGGCGCGTCGGCGACCCTGGTCTGCACCGAGGAATACGCGGCCAAGAACAATCTCGACGTCATCGCGCGGGTCAAAAGCATCGCGGTCGCGGGCTGCGCGCCGGAGATCATGGGCTACGGCCCGGTGCCGGCGACGCAGAAGGCGCTGAAGCGCGCCGGGGTGAAGGCCGACCAGCTCGACGTGATCGAGATCAACGAGGCGTTCGCCAGCCAGGCCATTGTCTGCATCCGCGACCTGCATCTCGACGAGAGCAAGATCAACCTCGACGGCGGCGCCATCGCGCTCGGCCATCCGCTCGGCGCCACCGGCGCGCGCATCACGGGGAAAGCCGCGTCGCTCCTGAAGCGCGAGAAAGGCAAATACGCCCTCTCGACGCAATGCATCGGCGGCGGCCAGGGCATCGCGACGGTGCTGGAGCGCGCGTAATGGCGATTTCGAAATGCGCCGTGATCGGCGCCGGCGTGATGGGTGGCGGCATCGCCGCGCAGATCGCCAATGCCGGCGTGCCGGTGACGCTGCTCGACATCGTGCCGCCGAAAGCCAACAACCGGAACGTCGTCGCGGAAACCGCGATCGAGAAAATGCTCAAGACCGAGCCGGCGCCGTTCATGTCGCCGCGCGCCGCGCGCCTCGTCACGCCCGGCAATATCGAGGACGACATGGCGCGCCTCGCCGATTGCGACTGGGTCGTCGAGGCGGTGCTGGAAAAGATCGAGATCAAGCACGCGACCTACGAAAAGATCGCCAAGGTGCGCAAGGCCGGCTCCATCGTGTCGTCGAACACCTCGACGATTCCCCTGAAGGATTTGACCGCGGGCCTGCCCGACGCGTTCACCAAGGATTTTCTCATCACGCATTTCTTCAACCCGCCGCGCTATATGCGGCTGTTGGAGATCGTGACCGGGCCGAATACGAGCAAGGACGCCGTCGCCGCCATCGACGAGTTCTGCGACGTCAAGCTCGGCAAGCATGTCATTCACGCCAAGGACACGCCGGGCTTCATCGCCAACCGCATCGGCGGCATGTGGATGCAGGCGGCGATCCAGGCCGCGTTCGATCTCGGCCTGTCGGTCGAGGAAGCCGACGCGATCATGGGGCGCCCGTTCGGCATGCCGCGCACCGGCGTGTTCGGGCTGCTGGATCTGGTCGGCCTCGATCTGATGCCGCAAGTCGCGGCGTCGATGCAGCGCACGCTGCCGAAGGGCGATCTCTATCTCACCACCATGAAGGACCGGCCGCTGCTGGCGAAGATGATCGCCGACGGCTACACCGGCCGCAAAGGCAAAGGCGGGTTTTATCGTTTGCAACGGAGCGCCGACGGCAGCCGCGTGAAAGAAGGCATCGACCTCGCCACCGGCCAATACCGCAAGAGCGAAGACCCGAGCCTTGCCAGCGCGACGCAGCGCGACCCGGCGAAGATTCTGTCGGCGCAGGATCGCGGCGGCCAGTATGCGCGGCGTGTCCTCGCCTACACGCTGCAATACGCGGCGTCTTTAGTGCCGGAAATCGCGGACAGCGTCGACAACGTCGATCAGGCGATGAAGCTCGGCTACAACTGGAGCGCCGGTCCGTTCGAGCTGATCGACAAGATCGGCGCCGCCACTGTCGCGGGGCTGATTCAGGCCGAGAAACTGCCGATGCCGCCGCTGCTGGCGAAGCCGTTGCCGTTCTACCGCGTCGATGGCGGCTTCATCCGCCAGCGCGGGCCGGACGGCGAATGGATCCGCGTCGCGCGCCGTCCTGGCGTGCTGCTGCTCGGTGACGTGAAGCGCGCGAGCGCGCCGGTCGCGAAGAACGGCTCGGCGAGCCTGTGGGATATCGGCGACGGCGTGCTGTGCGTCGAGTTCCATTCGCGCCTGAATTCGCTCGACGGCGATTCGCTCGCCATGATCAAGACCGCCGGCGAGACCATCAAGAAAAGCGCCGGAAAATATGTGGCGCTGGTGATCCACAACGAGGCCGACAATTTTTCCGCCGGCGCCAATGTCGGCCTTGCGCTGTTCGCCGCCAACATCGCGCTGTGGCCCTTCATCGAGGAAGGCCAGACCAGCGGCCAGAAAATTTTGAAGGAGATGAAATACGCGCCCTTCCCCACCGTGTCGGCGCCGTCAGGCATGGCGCTGGGCGGCGGCTGCGAGATATTGCTGCATTCGAGCGCGGTGCAGGCGCATGCCGAGTCCTATATCGGCTTGGTCGAGGTCGGCGTCGGGCTGGTGCCGGGCTGGGGCGGCTGCACCGAAATGGCGACGCGCGCCTACACCAACAAGCGCGGGCCGCAAGGGCCGATCGCGCCGCTCGCCGCCGTGTTCGAGACTATCGGCCTCGCGAAAGTGTCGAAGTCGGCCGAGGAAGCGCGCGACCTCCTGTTCATGCGGCCAACCGACGGCATCACCATGAATCGCGACCGCCTGCTCGCCGACGCCAAGGCGCGCGCGCTGGCCCTCGCGAAGGACTATCAGCCGCCGAAGCCGGTGGCGCTGCGCCTGCCCGGCCCGACCGGCGCCGCGGCCATCGGCCTGTCGCTCGACGATCTGCACAAACAGGGCAAGGCCAGCGACCACGATCTCGTCGTCGCTGGCAAGCTCGCCGAGGTGCTGTCCGGCGGCGCGACCGACATCACCGAGGAGGTGACGGAGGATCAACTCCTCGCGCTGGAGCGCAAATCGTTCCAGGCGCTGATCCGCACCGACAAGACCCTGGCGCGGATCGAGCACACGCTCGAAACCGGCCGCCCGCTGAGGAACTAAGTCAAAAGATGAACCACCAAGACACCAAGGCACCAAGGATGTTCTCCACCCCGGCGAAAGCCGGGGTCCATCCGTCAATCCGTTCCGTGGATACCGGCTTACGCCGGTATGGCGTAGCGTTCTTCTTGGTGTCTTGGTGCCTTGATGGTTCAAAATTTCAGGAGCATCGCCATGACCGTCTATAAGGCGCCGCTGCGCGATTACAAATTCGTCCTCGAGGAATTGTTCGATGTCGGCGAGATCGCCAAGCTCCCCGGCTATCAGGACGCGACGCCCGACACGTTCGCGGCGGTGCTCGAGGAAGGCGCCAAATTGTGCGAGGAGGTGCTGTTCCCGATCAACCTCTCCGGCGACGCCGAAGGCTGTCACTTCGAGAACGGCGTGGTGCGCACGCCCAAAGGCTTCAAGGAAGCCTACGATCTGTTCCGGCAAGGCGGCTGGACCGCGCTGGCGATGGACCCTGACTATGGCGGCCAGGGATTGCCGGCGACGCTGAATTTCTTTTTCAGCGAAATGGTCGCGTCGGCCAACCTGTCCTTCGGCATGTATCCCGGCCTATCGGCGGGCGCGTGCGAGGCGATCCACAAACACGGCGACGCGGCGCAGAAGAAGACCTGGCTGCCGAAGATCATCGACGGCACCTGGTCGGGCACGATGTGCCTGACCGAACCGCAATGCGGCACCGATCTCGGCCAGATCAAGACGCGCGCCGAACCGACCGAGCGTGACGGTGTCTACAAGATCACCGGCACCAAGATTTTCATCTCCGCCGGCGAGCACGACCTGACCGACAACATCGTTCACCTCGTGCTGGCGCGCCTGCCCGACGCGCCCCAAGGCACGCGCGGCATCTCGCTGTTCATCGTGCCGAAATTCCTGGTGAAGCCCGACGGCGCGCTTGGCGCGCGCAACGGCGTGCGCTGCGGCGGCATCGAACACAAAATGGGCATCAAGGCGTCCGCCACCTGCGTCATCAATTTCGACGAGGCGGAAGGCTATCTGATCGGCGGCAAGCATGGCGGCATGCGCGCCATGTTCACCATGATGAACGCGGCGCGGCTCGGCGTGGGCTTGCAAGGCCTCGCGGTCGGCGAGACCGCGTACCAGTCGGCGCGCGCATACGCGATGGACCGGCTGCAAGGCCGCTCCCTCACCGGCGCGAAATTCCCCGACAAGCCGGCCGATCCGCTGATCGTGCATCCCGACATCAGGCGCATGCTGCTGACCATGCGCGCCTATACCGAGGGCGCGCGGGCGCTCGCCGCGTGGGTGGCGATGGCGGAGGACAAGGCCAACCGCCTGCCCGACAGCGCGGCCGACGAGCGCGAGGCGAATGACGACCTCGTGGGGCTGATGACGCCGATCGTCAAGGCGATGCTGACCGACAACGCCTATCTCGTCTCCAATCTCGGCATGCAGATTTTCGGCGGCCACGGCTATATCCACGACAACGGCATGGAGCAGCTCGCGCGCGACGTGCGGATCACGCAGCTCTATGAAGGCGCCAACGGCATCCAGGCGCTCGATCTCGTCGGGCGCAAAATGAGCCAGCATATGGGAAGGCTGATGCGGCGCTTTTTCCACCCCGTGGACGACTATCTTCGCGCCACGATGACCGACCCGGCGTTGGGCGAGTTTGCGGCACCGACCTACCGCGCGTTCGCGCGCTTACAGCAAGTGACGGCGGTGCTGGCGCAGAAAGGCCTCGCCAATCCAGACGAAGCGGGGGCCGCTGCGACGGAATATCTCCGCGCGTTCGGGCTGGTGGCGCTCGGTTATATCTGGACCCGCATCGCGGAAGTGTCGCTGGCGAAAAAGGCATCGGCCAACGGCGAGGCCGCGTTCTACGACGCCAAGCTCGCGACCGCGCGGTTCTACATGGCGAAGCTCCTGCCGGAGACGGCCGCACTGTTCGCGTCGATCGGCGCCGGCGCCAAGCCGGTGATGGAACTGGCCGCCGAGGCGTTCTAGCTCACCAGCGCAGCGGCATGGCGTAGCTCACCATCACCTCATTCTCGCCTGGATTGACCTTGTTGATGTGGGCGCTCGAGATGTGGCCGAGCTGGATGCCGATCAGCGAGCCGTCGGCCAGCGGATAGCGCGCCGCGAGCTGTAGCCGGAACTGAAACACGCCGCCGAGATATTCGTCATGGCTGTCGCCGTGATGGTCGGCGCCGACGCCGAACAGCGGCGTGATCACGATCGGCCCCCACTGGATATCGACATAGCCGCCGACATAGACGAAGACGCCGCCATCGGTGTTGGCGACGACGCCGGCCGCGGGGCCGATATAGTTCCACTTGTCGCCGAGCCGGATGGTGACGTTGCCGGCGAAATCCTGGTTGCGCTCGTGGTGGCTGTAGAACAGCGCGTAGCCGCCGGCGGCAAGATCGAGATGAGCGGACTCGTCCGCCAGGAGAGACATGTTTGCGCAAGAGCGGCAGCGGCTGATCGTCGGCACCGGCGGCACCCGTCCATGCCATCGTCAGGTACAACAACAGGAGTATTCGACCGGCCCCCACGATATCCCCCCCAACATCGACGGTCGTATGCGAATCTGGTAGCCGCATCGCCGACCGGATGCAACGAAATGATTCGCCGAATCCGGCGGTCCTGGTCACACCATGTGATCCGCGATGCGGCGGAGGATCGCGACGAACTCGGCTTTGGACGGGCCGGCGATTTCGTCGAGTTTGCGGTCGTGCTCGCGGGCGTGAAGGATCAGATCCTGCAGCACGCGCGCCCCGGCCGCGGTCAGCGTCAGCGTTACGCTGCGCCGGTCGGTGGTGGACCGCATGCGCTTGACGAGGCCGCGGCGCTGCAAATCCTGCAGCAGCGGCGTGACCGAGGATTTGTCGCGCGCGATGGCGCGGCCGAGCGCGCTTTGCGTGATGTTGGGATTGTCGCGCAGCACCATCAGCGCGGCGAAACGGCCGGGCATAATGTCCCTCTGGCCCGACTTGCGCGCGAACACGCGGAACGACGCGTCCTGCGCCAGCCGCAGATTGAAGCCGATGAAGCCTTGCAGCGCACCGAGTTTCGGTTCCGGCGGCGGAACGCGCCGTGCCGGCGCGGTCTCGCGACGCGGCCGTTTGCCCGATTCAACCTTTACCGTCGCCGGCATTTTCTCCCCTGCGTCCCTTTGTTATCCGACAATAGGGCCGGTTTCCAGCCGCGCCCAAATAGTTTGAATTCAAACTTTCTCTGTACGGGCATCGGCGCCAAGATCCGCGCCGTATCGGATGACGTCGGCGCCGCCGATCCTATATTTTCCTCCTGCGCTCGTGGATCGGCGTCGGCCTCACCGCGATGCGCGACAACGAGGAAGGCGCCGCCGCCATCGGCGTCAACATCACCCGCGCGCATCCTGTGCTTCCTCGGCACCGCGCCGTTTCTCGGCATGGCGGGGGCGATCGTCCCGATTCTGATCGACCGGCGCGGCCTGTGGGGCCTGGCGCGCCGCTTCCTGATCGACGACATCGTGCCGATCGCGCACAAACCAAGCACGCCGAAGGCGTAGAGAAAAGGCTAACCACCAAGACACCAAAGCACCAAGAAGGACTCCGACTCTTGGTGTCTTGGTGTCTTGGCGCCTTGGTGGTTCAAACTTTTTTCTATTTTGCTTTCCTAAAAGTCAGGTTGTAGCGGCACGGCGCCTCGCCCTCCGCCACCGTGTCGACGCCGTGGAACCGCAGACGCGCCGGCCCGCCCCACACCACGACGTCGCCGGACTCCAGCCGGAGCCGGCGCGGTCTGTCGCTGCGCTTCGCGCCGCCCCACAGGAAAATGCCCGGCAGGCCGAGCGAGACCGATACAATGGGCGCGGCGAAATCGGTTTCGTCCTTGTCCTGGTGCAAGGACATTTTCGCGCCGGGAACATAGCGGTTGATGAGGCACGAGTCCGGCGCGAAGCCGACGAATCCCGCCGTTTCGGCGGCGCGCCGCGCGAGGTCGCGAAACGCTTCGGGCATCGCCGGCCATGTCTTCCCGCTGTCGGGGTCGATGTCGCCGTAGCGATAGCCCTTGCGGTCGGTGATCCAGCCGAACGCGCCGCAATTGGTCATCGCCACCGACATCGCGAAACCGCCAGGCGTCACCATGTTCCGGAACGGCGCGGCGTCGGCGATGCGCTCGATTTCGTCGAGCAGTGACGCCGCTTCGCCGTTCGCGAAGCCGCGCAGGAGAACCGCCCCGGGTTCGAGGGATTCGATGTTTTGCTCAGAAGAGCGCAAAGGAAACTCTTGCTGCAAACGACTCCGTGCGTGCTTCGAGACGGCTGCTTCGCAGCCTCCTCAGCATGAGGGATCTTCTTTATGGCATCTAATGCCAGCAGGAAAAATCCTCATCCTGAGGAGCGGTCCATCGGACCGCGTCTCGAAGGACGCACGATTGATCCGCAATTAAGCGTATTTCAGCGCCTTGGTGGCGAGCGCGGCGCCCTCGCCGAGTGCCTTCATCTTGGCCCAGGCGATTTCGGGATGGGAACGCCAGCCGAAGCCGCAATCGGTGCCGGCCATGACGTTTTCCTTGCCGACCAGATTGGCGAAACGCTGGATGCGCTGCGACACCAGTTCGGGATGCTCGACCACGTCAGTCGAATGGGTGACGACGCCGGGAATCACGATCTTGCCGGCGGGAAGCTTCACCGTTTCCCACACCGCGTATTCGTGCTCGTGCCGCGCGTTCGCCGCCTCGAACAAATACGCCTGCGCCTTCACCTTGAGCATGATGTCGACGAGATGCTTCATCTCGAGGTCATGGACATGCGGGCCGTGCCATGAGCCCCAGCACAAGTGATAGCGCACCTGTTCCTCCGCCACATTGGCAAGCGCGTGGTTCAGCGCCTCGACCCGCACTTCGCAACGCTTGCGGAACGCCTCGAGCCCCATCTTGATGCCGATCCGGTCCCACAGCGCCGGCAGCCACGCGTCGTCGACTTGCAGAATCACGCCCGACTTGGCGATGGTCTCGTATTCGACGCGCATCGCCTCGGCGATGGCGAAAACATATTCCTCGTCGGTCTTGTAATACTCGTTGCGGCGATAGACTTCGAGGCTTGCCGGCGCGGTCGCGGTGAGGAACGCGTCTTCCGCCGGTACCAGCGATTTGAGCAGCGCCAGTTCCTTCTCGACCTCCGCTTTCGCCAGATACGTCACCGGTCCGGTGCACACCCAGGTCGGCCGCGCCATCGAATTGCCGGGCCGCGCCGGCATGTAGAACAGCGTGCCGCGCTCGGTGGCGTAGCGGTAGAAGTCAGGAAAGTCCTCGCGGTCCTTGCCCTGCGCGATCAGCGGCGCCGACGCGGGCGGGCGCTGCGAGAAGCCGCCGAAACGGTTCTCGACGTAAGACAGCCAGTCGCCGCCCTTGGTGTATTCGCCCTCGTTGATAACATCGATGCCGCATTCGCGCTGTTTTTTCACCACCCACGCGACGGCGCCCTTGAGCTTGGCATCGAAGTCCGGCGCCTTGCGGTCGAGCGGCGCCGGTTCGGGCAGCGCGCCGACATGGGTGGCCAGGATTTTCGCGGTGCTGCTGCGTTTCATCGGACGCTCCCCTCACTTGATCGACAGGCACTCGACCAGTTCGAGCTTGCCCTTGCCCTTGAGCTCGAACGATCCATGGCTTTTCGCCTGGCAGCGATGGCGGATGCGCATCCAGCCGAGGCTCGACATGAAGATCGAATTGACGTTGGCGGCGGCGGCGATCCGCGAAGCGGTGTTGACCGTGTCGCCCCACAGATCGAACAGGAATTGCTGGCGGCCGACAATGCCGGCGACCACGGGTCCGTGATGCACGCCGACGCGAATGCCCCAATGCGGATGGACGCGGCGCGTGCCTTCGACCAGGTCGAGGCCGCAGCGCACGGCGGCAACGAGGGGGTCGTCGACGCGCTGCAACAACCCGGCCGTGGCGAGCAGCGCATCGCCGATGGTCTTGATCTTTTCCATCCCGTGGAACGCGACGATGCGCTCATATTCCTCGACCAGGGTCTGCAATTCGGCGATCACCTGCTCCGGCGGATTCTTGTCGCAGTAGGAGGTGAAATCGACGATGTCGCAGAACAGAACCGCCACTTCCTCGTAGCGGCGCGGCCGTACTTCGTTGGTGGCCTTGAGCTCGCGCACCGCGCCCGGCGGCAGCATCGAGTGCAACAGATCGTCGGCGCGGCGCTTTTCGGTCTCGACGTCGCGCGTGTAGCTTTCTTCCTGCAAACGCAGGCGGCGCTTTTCCAGAGACGCACCGATCCGCGCCTTGAGCAGCACCGGATTGAACGGCTTGGGCAGGTAATCCTCGGCACCCATTTCGATGCAACGCACGACGCTGTCGATCCCGTCCACCGCGGAAATCATGATGACCGGAATTTCGCGCAGCATCATGTCGGATTTGAGCTGGCCGAGAGTCTCGTATCCGTCCATCTCCGGCATCATGATGTCGAGCAAGATCAGGTCGAACGGGCGCTCGCGCAACAGTTCCAGCGCCTGTTTGCCGTTCACCGCCTCGGTGATGTCCGTGTAATTCTCGCGCTGCAACCGGCGCGACAGGGTATAGCGGTTGTTCTCGTCGTCATCGACCAGCAGGATCGCGGGCTGCGGTTCATCAGCCATTGCCAGCGGCCCCCAACAACCCGCCGATCTTTTCGAGAAGGCGTGGCAGCTCCACCGGCTTGGTGTCGTAATCGTCGCAGCCCGCGGCGATGGCGCGCTCGCGGTCGCCCGACATGGCGTGCGCCGACAGCGCGATGACCGGAATGTGCCTGGTCTCGGCGGTGGCCTTAAGTTGCCGCGTCGCCTCCCAGCCGTCGATCACCGGCAGGTCGAGATCCATCAGGATCAGCGCCGGCAATTCGCGACGCGCCATGTCGACGCCTTCCCGACCGTCGCGCGCCACCATCATTTCGTGGCCGCGCCGCGTCAGGCGGTTGGTCAGCATGTAGATGTTGTCCTCGTTGTCCTCGACATAGAGAATCCGCGCCATCTCAGTCCTCCGTGCCGGTCTTGAGCGCGGAAGCATGATTGGCGACGAGCCGGCGGATCTGGCCCAGCAACTCGTCCTGCTCGAACGCCGATTTTTCCAGAATGTAGGACACGCCGCCATTGAGACGTGCGCGGTCGTCTTCGGTCAGATCGGCGGCGGTGACGATGATGACGGGGATATGGCCGTGGTCGGCGTCGCGCCGCAGCCGCGACAAGAACTCGAACCCGTCCATTTCGGGCATCATCAGATCGAGCAGGATCAGGTCAGGCCTCGCCGCCGCGACGCGCTCCAGCCCTTCGCGGCCGTTCGCCGCCTCGGCAACCTCCCAGCCTTCGCCGCGCAGCATTCGCCCCATCATGGTGCGGGTGACGTCGTCATCCTCGATCACCAGGACGCGCGAGCCGGCGGCGCGCGACTTGAAATGCATCAGCAGCGCGGCAAGCTGGTTGCGGTCTATCGGCTTGCTGAGATAACCCGACGCGCCAAGCGCGATGCCTTTCTGCTGCTCGTCGAGGATCGAGATCATGATGACGGGAATATTCGCGACCTTGGGGTCGGCCTTGAGCAATTGCAGCACCGCCCAGCCGTCGGTGCCCGGCATCATGATGTCGAGGGTGATGACCGACGGCTCCAGCTCGCGCGCCAGCGCCATGCCCTCGGCGCCGTCCTGTGCCGTCACCACGTCGAACCCCTCGCGGCTCAGATAGCGCCGCATCAGATCGCGCACCGTCGGATCGTCGTCGATCACCAGCACACGGTTGGTACGACCGCTCGCCGCCGTCTTGACCAGGCCCATCGCTGCCGGCGCCATGTCCGGCACCGTATCGGCATCGTGACGGCGCACGGGCAATTGCACGGTGAAGGTCGTTCCGGCGCCGGGTTTGCTGTCGACCGCGATCGAGCCGCCCATCATCGCACAGAGCCGGTCCGTTATGGCGAGGCCCAATCCGGTGCCACCATATTTTCGTGTCGTCGAACTGTCGGCCTGGGTGAATTCCTGAAACAGCCTGCCCATCTGTTCCGGCGTCATGCCGATGCCGGTGTCGGCGACCGCGAACGTCAGCGTGTCCGCGGCACGATTGACGATGAGCGTTACCGAGCCCTTGTCGGTGAATTTGCAGGCATTGCTCAGGAGATTGAGCAGGATCTGGCGCAGGCGCATCGAATCCGCGTGGATCGAACCAATATTCGCCGCGCCCTCGACGACGAGGCGGTTGCCATTCTTGGCCGCGAGCGGTTGCGACGCGGCGACGAGATCGCGAATCAGGATTTCGAGGTCGACATCCTCGTCATGCAGTTCGAGCTTCCCGGCCTCGATTTTGGACAGGTCGAGCACTTCATTGATGAGTTCCAAAAGATGCTTGCCCGCGCGCGAGATACGGTTCAGCGGCTCGATGAAACCGTCCTGCCCCGCATCCTCGGCGTCCTCGACCAGCATTTCGGTGATGCCGATGACGGCGTTGAGCGGCGTGCGCAGCTCATGGCTCATATTGGCGAGGAAGCGCGACTTGGCGACCGTCGCCTGCATCGCCTGGTCGCGCGCGTCCGCAAGCCGGTCGACCAGATCGGCCAGTTCCTTCTCGCGCTGCTTCAGGGCGGTGATGTCCATATAGACCCCGACCACGCCGCCTTCACTGGTGCGCGTCTCGCTGATATTGAGCCAGACGCCGCTGGCGTTGCGATGTTCGTAGGGCGCGCCGGGGTTGCGATGCTTGGCGACGCGCTGCGCCACCCATTTCTCGACTTCCTCGGGGCCGTTCAGCGGGATCACACCGGTGCGCGCCAGCGCCCGCGCGATCTCCTCGAAGCTGGTGCCGGGCACGACCGGGATGTCGATGCCCTCGTACATGCGGCGATATTGGGTGTTGCAGACCACCAGCCGGTCGTCGGCGTCGAACAAGGCAAAGCCCTCGGACAGCGCCTCGATCGCTTCCTGCATCTGCACCTGATCGCGGCGCAGCTTGTCCGTGGCGCCTTTCTTTGCCGGCATTCCACCCCCTCCTCGAGGAGCATAGCACCGCGCGGCGCGCGGGCGCTATTTGCCCTTCACCGTGACGCCGGTCCAGGCTTCGAGGTGCTTCACCAGTTCCGTGATGTCCTGGTCCGGACCGCCGCGGCCCTCGGCATAAAGCCAAAGCTGTTTCACCGCGTTCGCCACCCACATCGGGACATGCAGGTCTTCCGCGGTTTCGAGCGCGAGTTTCAGATCCTTCACCATGAGGCCGGTCGCGAAGCCGCCCTTGAAACGGCGCGGCAGAATTTCGTTGGGCCATTTGGAATCGGTGGCGCTGTTGCGGCCGGTGCCGGCGTTCAGCACTTCGATCATCAGCGTCGGATCGAGACCGAACTTGACGCCCATCACGATCGCCTCGGCGGTCGCGGCCTGCGCCGTCGCCGACAGCACGTTGTTGATGAGCTTCATCACCTGGCCCATACCCGGCTCGGGCCCGATATAGAAGACCTTGCCCATCGGCGCGAGCAGCGGCGCCACGATATCGGCCTCGCGCTTCGGCCCCGCCAGCATCACCGCGACATTGCCCTTCACCGCGCCGGCAACGCCGCCCGACACCGGCCCGTCGAGCGCGACCACGCCGCGCTTGCCGAGTTCGGCGGCGATGATCTTCGCCATGCGCGGGCCGGTGGTGGAGAGATCGACGAAAATCTTGCGCCTGGTGCCGGCAGCGACTCCTTTATCGCCGAACACCACGTCGTGCACGATCTCGGGGCGCGGCAGGCTCGCCACCACGATCTCGGCCTCGCTCGCGACCTCGGCGGGCGAAGACGCAATCTGCACCTGGTTGCCGAACGGTTTCAGACTGTCGGGACGCATGTCGTGCACGACGAGGCGGCGGCCGGCCTTCACCAGATTCAGCGCCATCGGCCCGCCCATATTGCCGACGCCGATAAAGCCGATCTTGTCCTCGCTCATGCTTGCCTCCCATAATCACTTTCATCCGACCTTGCCTTATCAAACGGGAGAAACCGGCATGGCACAAGCGAAACGAACTCTGCCCACCAGCAAGCAATTCCAGGACGGCCTCAAGGTCCGCAAGGACGTACTCGGCCCGCAATATGTCGAGACGGCGATTGAGAACGCCAACGACTTCAACTGGCCGATGCAGGAATTCGTCACCGAATATTGTTGGGGCACGGTGTGGTGCCGGCCGGGTCTCGACCGCAAGCAACGCAGCATGCTCAACCTCGCAATGCTGACCGCGCTCAATCGCCCGCACGAGATCGAGGTGCATGTCCGCGGCGCGCTGCGAAACGGCCTGACGCCGGAGCAGATCGCCGAAATCTTCCTCCAGGCCGCGGTCTATTGCGGCGTGCCGGCGGCGGTCGACAGTTTCCGCGTCGCCACCAAGGTGATGAAGGAAGAGGGAAAGGTTTAGGAGTTTCGGCTGCCAGTTTGTGTTTTGTCACCCCCGGCTTGACCCGGGGGTCTAAAGCCAACTGACGGCCCGTCGCTCGCTTGAGATCGCCGGGTCAGGCCCGGCGATGACGACGAAGGTAACAGCAGCGACGCGAAAACCGCGCTGTGACTAGAATTCTTTGAGCAGCCGGTCGATATAGTCGCGCTCGATATCCGGGCGCGACCGCTCGCCGGCGCGGCGGCGCAACTCGTCGAGAATCGTC
>JANWJX010000008.1 GCA_025451725.1 Allostellaceae bacterium | reverse complement strand
TGATGGCGACGACCTACCCCGACGAAGTTGCCGAGGCCGACGGCTGGCTTGGCGAGACTGGCAATGCCAAGTTGCGCGGCGACGAATTGATGGTGGCGCTGGAGCCGCGGCCCTGGGCGCCCAGCGTCAAGGCGCTGGTGCCGTTTCCAGTGACGCTCCATATGATGGCGTCGCGTGCGGCCTGGATGGCGCAGCTCGGCCGGGCGACGATCGCCGCGCCGGCGCTGGTTGCCGCGGAGATTCAGCATTTGCGGCGTCTTGCCGTCGCCACCGGCAAGCTCAAATCCGGGCCGCGCATCACCGTGCGCGACCAGGGTGGCGTCATCGCCATCGCCACCGCCGATCCCGCGATGGTCTACGTTCCGGTCTATAACCCGGCGCTGGTCTATGGCGCGTGGGCCTATCCGGATTTCCCGCCGGTTTTCATCGAGCCGCCGCAAGGCTTCGAGGTCAGCGGCGCCGACATCGAAACCGGCATCGGGTTCAGCGTCGGGTTCGGCGTGCTGGCGCCGTTATGGAACTGGGCGCATGTCGATTGGGCGACCGGCACGATTGCGGTCGACACGGTCGCGTACAACCGCATCAACCGCTATGGCCCGCACCAAGCGGCCAGCGTCTGGCATCACGAGGCGCATGGCAGCGGCTATTTCCACATCACCCAGGATCAGATCACGCCTGCGAAACCGTCGGCGGCCAAGCGCAAGCACGTGGTTGCCGCGAAAAAATCGCCGCACGACGCGAAACACGCTGCGATGCACGAGACAAAGCACGCCAAGGGCAAAAGCCGCGCGTCACATAAAGTTGCGCGCGGCCATGCGCCGGCGCATCGCGGCAAGGTGCATGTCGCGTCGGATACGCGCCGCGCCCGTCACGAACGTTAGTCAGCTACGATCCCACTCCGGCGACCAGCCGGCGATGTCGACGATGCGCCCGTTGCCGCCGAGCGCGTCGATGGCGGCGCAGTCCTCGGCCGCCAGCGCGAAATCGAAAATGTCGATATTGGCCTGCATATGGACGCGGCTGCCCGCCTTGGGGATCGCCGCGACATCGTCCTGCTCCATGAGCCAGCGCAGCGCCACCTGCGTCGCCGTCTTGCCGTATTTCTTGCCGATCGCCTGCAGCGTCTTGTCGTTTGGCACCTGGCCGCGCGCCACCGGCGAATAGGCCGTGAGGAACAACCCATGTTTCTTCACCGCGCCGAGCACCGCGCGCTGGTTGAGGAACGGGTGGTATTCGACCTGGTTGCAGACGATGTCGGCGACGCGGGTCGCTTCATCGATCAGCCTCGTCGTGAAATTGCTGACGCCGATGAAGCGCGTCTTGCCGGCGTCGCGCAGCCTGGTCATGGCGTCGAGCGTCTCCGCCAACGGCACGGTCTTGCTCGGCCAGTGGATCAGCAGCAGGTCGAGATAATCGAGCCCGAGCTTCCGCAGGCTTTCGTCGGTGCTGCTCGCAACGTCGCGGGCGCCGAGATGGTCGCGCGACAATTTGGTCGTGACCCACAGCTCGCCGCGCGGCGCGCGCGAATCCTTGATGCCTTTGCCGACATCCGCTTCGTTGCCGTAAAGCTGCGCGGTGTCGATGTGGCGATAGCCAACCTCGATCGCTTCCCGCACCGCGCGGGCGCCGTCGGCGCCGCTCAGCGGCCAGGTGCCGAAACCCAACGCCGGTACGCGCGCGCCCTTGACCTCGATGAATTTCATCCGCCCCCCTTTCGGTCTAGAGCCGGGTCGCTGTTGAAGAGCACTGCTTCCGTCCGACCGGATCGCACTCTATGGTTGCCTCATCATAAGGGAGGAAAACGATGAGCCAAGCGCCGCGGCTGGAATTCGTCTTCGAAGCGCGGGTGACGATCGCGCCGACAGTGGAGATGGGCGAGACGCCGCGCGGCCGCCAACGCATGATTCCGATCACTGGCGGCGTGGTGGAAGGGCCGAACTTCAAGGCTGAGGTCCTGGCCGGCGGCGCCGACTGGCAGATCATCCGGCCCGACGGGGTCGCCGAATTGACCGCGCAATATGTGATCCGCACACCGGACGGCACCAATATCGCCGTCGTCAACCGCGCGATGCGCCATGCGCCGCCGGAGGTCAACGCGCGGCTACTGGCGAACGATAAGGTCGATCCGGACCTGGTTTATTTCCGCGGCAGTCCGACCTTCGCCAGCCCGGCGCCGGCGCATGACTGGCTGAACAAGAGTGTGTTCGTCTGCACCGGCGAGCGCTGGCCCGACGGCGTGAAGATCAATTTTTTCCGGGTACTGTAGGCGTCACGTCCCAAGGTAATACGTCTTCACCAGCTCGGAATTGCGCAGCTCGTCGGCGGTGCGGCCTTCGAACGCGATTTGTCCGTGGACGAGAACGTAGCCCCGGTCGGAGATGCGCACCGCCTGGTGAAAATTCTGCTCCGCCATCAGCACGGAGAGGCCGTAGCGCTCCTTGACCGACGCGATGGTGTCGATCATCCGCGCCACCAGGATGGGCGCGAGTCCGACCGACGGCTCGTCGATCAACAGGATGCGCGGCGCCGACATCAGGGCGCGGGCGAGGGCGAGCATCTGCTGTTCGCCGCCGCTCATGCTGCCGGCGAGCTGGCGGCGCCGCTGTTTCAGCGCGGGGAATGCGTCGAGACATTCCGCCATCCGGTCGTGGCGCAGGCCGCGCGCGTCGCGGCGATAGGCGCCGAGCAGCAGATTTTCCTCGACGGTCGATTTCGGAAACAGACGCCGGCCTTCCGGCACCAGCGCGAGGCCGAGATCGGCGATCGCCTCGGTCCTCAGGCCGGTGAGCGCGGTGCGGGCGCCGCCGTCGCCGCCGTCGAGATAGACAGCGCCGCCGCTCGGCCGCACCAGGCCCATGATGGAGTTGATCAGCGTGCTCTTGCCGTTGCCGCTGGTGCCGAGCAGCGCCACTGTTTCGCCCGGCGCCACGGTCAGCGACACGCTGTCGAGCACGCGTACGGCGCCATAGCCGGCGGACAAATCGTCGACGACCAGTTTAGGCGCCGAGATAGGCACGCTCGACCTCCTTGTCGCGCAAAATGTCCGAGGGCGCGCCCTCCGCAATCTTGCGGCCGGCGTCGAGCACGACGATGCGCTGCGAGAACCGCATCACCGCGCGCATGATGTGCTCGATCATCAGGATGGCGATGCCGCTGTCGTTAAGCACGAGCAGCACGCCCAGCATGTCGTCCACCTCGGAATGCGACAGGCCTGCCATCGCCTCGTCGCAAATCAGAAGACGCGGTTGCGCCGCCAGCGCGCGGGCCAGCTCGAGCTTGCGCAGCTCGATCTGCGTCAGCGATCGCGGCAACGCGTCGGCTTTGGCGCCGAGGCCGAGCCGCGTCAGCAATTCTCGCGGGTCGGGCGGATCGTGACGCGCGGCGTAGTCGCGCGGGATCGCCAAATTCTCGGCCAACGTCATGGAATGGAACGGGCGCGGCAACTGGAAACTTCGCGCAAGGCCGAGACGCGCGCGGGCATGGGCTGGCAGGGCGGTGACGTCGCTGCCGGCGAAGTGCACGCTTCCCCCCTCGGGCCGGAGCAATCCGGTGATGCAATTGGTCAGCGTGCTCTTGCCGGCGCCGTTGGGGCCGATCACGCCGAGCCGCTCGCCCTCGGCGACGTGCAGCGACACACCGTCGAGCGCGATGAAGCCGCCGAACCTTTTGGTGAGATTCTCGATGCGGAGCAGTGGCTCGCTCATCGCCGGAGCTTTCGGAACAGGCCGACCAGTCCATCGGGCGCGAAAATCACGAAACCGATCAGCAGCAAGCCGACGATGAGAAGATTGAGGATCGAGGAGATCGTCACGGTGGCGATCTGCTGCGCGCCGCCCAGCAGCAGCGCGCCGATCACCGGTCCGACCCACGAGGTCGCGCCGCCGATCATCGGCATGGCGATGGCGTTGACCGCGATCGCGAGGCTGAAGGCGGAGCCGGGCTCGAGATGGCTGACATAATAGGGAAACGGCGCGCCCGCGACGCCCATCAGCGCGCCCGACAGCGTCGCCGCGAACAGTTTGAGCCGCAGCGTCGGCACGCCGGAGCTTTCCGCCGCCTGCTCGTCGTCGCGGATTGCGGCGAGGCCACGGCCGAGTTTCGAGCGCTCGATGACGCGCGCCAGCACCACCGACCCGATGGCGAGCACCAGCATAGCGAAGAACAGGGCGCGGGGATAATTGACGAAGCCAAACGCGTGATGCGGCCGCAGCACATAGGTGCCGCGCGTGCCGCCGACATAATCCCAGTTGGCGACAATGGTCTCGAGCACCACGGCGAGCGCCAGCGTCGCGATGGCGAAATAGACGCCCTTGACCCGCAAGGTGAGATACCCGGCGGCGAGGCCGATCACGCCGGCCGCGATGCCGCCGCCCAGGATCATCACGACCAGCGGCGGTTTGACGAGCTGATAGAGGATTGCCGCCGTATAGGCGCCGACCGCGTAGAAGCCGGCGCTGCCGAAATTCACATAGCCGGCATAGCCGCCGAGAATATTCCACGCTGTCGCGATCACAACGTACTGAAGGACGATGTAGGCGGCGTAGAAATAGTAATCGTTGATGCCTGATGCGGCCGCGGCGTAGCCCGCGATCAGGATCGCGACGGCGCCGGCATAGAAAATCCCCCCGCCGCGCAAATCAGCGTCCCAACAATCCCGAGGGCCGCAGCACCAGCGCGATCAACAGCGCGCCGAACGCGACGGCCGGCGACCAGGACGGGCCATAGAGTGTCGAGGTGACGCTTTCTGCGACGCCGAGCGCGATGGCGGCGAGCAGCGTGCCGGTGAGGCTGCCGAGCCCGCCCAGCACGGCAATGGCGAAGACGCGGCCGATATAGTCGCGGCCCATCGACGGATCGACCGGCGCAATGGTGACGAGCAGCGCGCCGGCGACGCTGGCGGTCGCGATGCCGATGCCGAAGGCGATCTCCTTGATGCGTACCGGATCGGCCGCCATCAGGCGCAGCGCCACCGGGTCTTGCGCCACCGCCTTGATGGCGCGGCCGAGAAAAGTGCGGTCGAAGGCCAGTTGCAACGCGGCGAACATGACCAGCGACACCGCGAATGGCAGCAGCAGGCGCAGCGGCACCGCGACCGGGCCGAGGCCGATCATGGTCTCGAGATAGGGCAGGTTGACGGCGCGGTAATCGGCGCCGAATAGCAGGATCAGCGCGACCTCGGTCAGGAACAGCACGCCGAAGAAAAACGCGAGGCCGCGCAGCCCCGCCGCGCCACGGCGCTCGAAACTGACGTGATAGACCCGAAAGATCGCCGCGCCCCCGGCGAAAAACAGCGGCGTCAGAATCAGGCCCGCGAGGATCGGATCGATTCCCCATTCGGCATTGAGCACCCAGGCCGCAAACGCGCCGAGCAGCACGAAACCGGGATGCGCGATATTGACGATGTCGAGGAAGCCGAACGCGATGGAAAGGCCGATCGTAACGGCGGCATAGAAGCCCCCGAGCAGCAGGCCGGTCACGATCGCGTTGGCGAGAAGATCGAGCATCGCGGCTTTTTATAACGGATCAAAATTCCTCGGTCGCGTCGAATATGCGGGCGAAGTGGACGAGGCGCCCGAACCGCGCGGCGTGGCCGCGCCGTCGTGCGACCAGATAAGACCGCCGCGCGTGCCGCCAGACCGCGAGATCGGTGCGGCTGTTGCCGACATAGTCGAACGCGCCGAACCGGGCCTGAAGCGCTGCGGCCTTGCGCGCGCCGGTCAGATTGACGCGACCGTCGCTCGCCACGATGTCGTCGAACAGGCCGAGATGCCTTGCCACAGCGGTGACGACGCGCCGGTCGGCGCCCGAGGCGATAATGATGCGCCGGCCCCGCGTTTTCTCCTCGCGCAGCCAGCGCAGTAGGCCCTGATGATAGAGCAGCGACGCCGCGTCGAAGGCGGCGCGGCGCGCGATCTGATCCTTGAGGTGGCCGCGCCCGCGCAAATTCCACCACGCCAGACGCGGCGCCAGCCACGGCTTGCGGACGAGCAGGCGGCGCCCGGCGCGCACCATCGTGTCGCCGCGCGCCAGCGTGCCGTCGAGATCGACGCATAGGACCGGTTCTGAGGCTGTGTCCGCCGCGCTCACGCCGTGTCCTCTTTCTCGCCGGTCGCGACAATCCGGATGTAGTCGGCGGGCAGCGGGCGTTGCAGGCGCAATGCTCGCTCGGCCGGCGCGGTCAGCCACATCTCGATCGCGTCAGGTGACAGCAGCATCACCGGCATGGCCTGGGCATGGACCGGACGCACGGTGTCGTTCGGTGTCGTGGTTAGGAACGCGAACAGCTCATGTTCGCCGTCGAGCGGGTTCTTCTGCGTGCCGCGCGTGCCGGTCCAGCGGCACCACAGGCCGGCGAAGGCGAAAAGCGGGCGCGATTCATCGCGCGCGAACCAGGTCCAGACTTTCTTGCCGGTAACGGGGTCGGGCCGGTCGGTCGGTTCGCAGAAGCTGGTGGCCGGCACGATGCAGCGGTGCTCCGGCGCAAGCCACTGCCGCCAATGTGCCGCGTTGGGATTGCGAATGTTGGTGACGCCGTGGTCGACGGGGCCGCGCCGGTGCCAGTCGGGCGTCGGCATGCCCCAGCGCATCTTGACCAGTTCGCGCTGGCCGTCGGCGCCGATTCGGGCGACCGGCGCCTCCTGATCGGGGAAGATGCCGGTCAGCGGCGGCAGATTGCCGAGCCGGTCGTGCGCGGCGCGGGTAAATTGGCGAATCTCGTCTTGCGATTTTCGCAGGGCGTAAAGATTGCACATGGCTTGTTGCTTCGCGGCTTTGTCACCTAGGATAGACCGACATGATCCCGGTTTCGATTCTCGATCTCGCGCCCGTTGTCCAGGGCAGCAACCCCGCCGAAGCGCTACGCCATTCGCTCGACCTCGCGCAACACGCCGAGCAATGGGGCTATACGCGGTTCTGGCTGGCCGAGCATCACAATATGAACGGCATTGCTTCGGCAGCCACGTCGGTGGTGATCGGCTACATCGCGGGCGGCACCAAGCGCATCCGGGTCGGCGCCGGCGGCATCATGTTGCCGAACCACTCGCCGCTGGTGATCGCGGAGCAGTTCGGTACGCTCGAGACGCTCTACCCGGGCCGCATCGATCTCGGGCTTGGGCGAGCGCCGGGCACCGACCAGCGCACCTGGCAGGCGATGCGGCGCGACCCGAGCGCGGCCGAGCGCTTTCCCCAGGACGTGCTGGAG
>JANWJX010000007.1 GCA_025451725.1 Allostellaceae bacterium | reverse complement strand
GGTTTCCCTGCAGACGCATGCTTTACCCGCGCTTGATTTCGCTTCCGCCGCGAAATATGCAGGCTTTCGCCGCCAAGATGAAGACACGCAATCTCTCGCTCGATGAATTTCACGGCTCGGTCGCGGTGCCGCCGCGCGACGCCGGCGTGCTGCGGCGGTATCGCGCCTTCGCCGGCCCGGCGCTGCTGATCGGCGTCGGCTATATGGACCCGGGCAATTGGGCGACCGACCTGCAAGCCGGCGCTCAATTCGGTTACGGCCTGTTGTGGGTGGTGGCGCTGGCGAGCCTGATGGCGATTTTCCTCCAAGCGATCGCCGCGCGGCTCGGCATCGCGACCGGGAAGGATCTGGCGCAAGCCTGCCACGACTGGTATCCGCGTTGGACTCGGTGGCCGAACTGGGCGCTCGCAGAAATCGCGATCGGCGCGTGCGACCTCGCCGAAGTGCTCGGCAGCGCTGTCGCACTCAACCTGCTATTCCATATTCCGATGTTCTGGGCGGTGCTGGTCACCGCATGCGACGTGGTCCTATTGCTGGCGTTGCGGCGTTTCGGCATGCGGCTGATCGAGGCCGTGATTCTGGTGCTGGTAGCGACCATCGGCGTTTGCTATTTCCTCGAACTCGTCGTGCTGCCGGCGACGCGCCCCGACCTCGCCGCCATCGGCGCCGCGATTTTTCATCCGGCGCTCGACCGGGCGGGCATGACGACGCTGGCCATCGGCATCGTCGGCGCAACCGTGATGCCGCACAATCTCTATCTCCACTCGGCGCTGGTGCAGAGCCGGCGGATCGACACGGACGATGACGCGAAGCGCGCCGCGATCCGATTCAATATGTTCGATTGCGTCGCGGCGCTGGTCGTCGCGTTCCTTATCAACGCCGCCATCCTGGTGCTGGCGGCGCTGGTCTATCACGACAGCGCGGAGCTGACGGTCGCCGGGGTGCGCTATGTCTTCGACGCCGGAACGGACTGGATACGCGTCGCCTACCTGACGCTGACGCCGCTGCTCGGCGCGGCGACGGCCAGCGTCGTGTTCGCGGTGGCTCTGCTGGCGAGCGGCCAGAGCAGCACCATCACCGGTACGCTCGCGGGACAAGTGGTGATGGAAGGCTTCACGCGCTGGCGCGTCGCGCCGTGGCAGCGCCGCCTGATCACGCGCCTCGCCGCCATCGTCCCCGCGATCCTGCTGATCGGCTGGCGCGGCGACGGCAACGTCACCGATCTCCTGGTGCTGAGCCAGGTCGTGCTGGCGCTGCAACTGCCGTTCGCGCTGTTCCCGCTGCTCCACTTCACCAGCCGCGCCAAATTCATGGGGCGCTGGAAGAACGGGCCGCTCCTGCTCGTCGCCGGCTGGAGCGGCGCGATCTTGATCGCGGCGATGGATCTATACGGCCTGCCCGGCGCGCTCGCCGAGGCGTGGCGCGTCGTTGCAGGCGGGTGACTTAGCGCTTCGAGAACTGGAAGGAGCGGCGGGCCTTGGCTTTGCCGTACTTCTTGCGCTCGACCACGCGGCTGTCGCGCGTCAGGAACCCGACCGATTTCAGCGTCGGCCGCAATCCCGGCTCGAAATTGATCAGCGCGCGGCTGATGCCGTGACGCAGAGCGCCGGCCTGGCCCGACAAGCCGCCGCCGACCACGGTGCAATAGACATCGAACTGGCCCGTGCGGTTCGCGACCTGGAAGGGCTGCGCGATGATCATGCGCAGCACCGGGCGCGCGAAATAGACGGGGCTGTCGCGGTCGTTGATCGTCACCTTGCCGGTGCCGCGCGACAACCAGACGCGCGCCACGGCGTTCTTGCGCTTGCCCGTGGCATAGGCGCGGCCCTGCGCGTCGAGCTTGGGCTGCGCCGGCTCGACATGCTCGGCTTGCCGCGGCGCCGGCGTTTGGCTTTGACCGCGCACGCCGGCGCCGAGAAAGGCCTGGCCGAGCTGGTTCATCGATTGCGATTGCCGTTCGTCGGCCATGTCATGCCCTCTTGTTCTTGCGGTTCAGCGCGGCAACGTCGAGCGTCACCGGCGTCTGCGCCACATGCGGATGCTCGGCGCCCGGATAGACGCGCAAATGTCCCATCACTTTGCGACCCAGCGGCCCGCGCGGCACCATGCGCTCAACGGCCTTCAGCAGCACGCGTTCGGGATGCTTGCCGGCGAGGATCGCGCCCTTGGAATGTTCCTTGAGGCCGCCAGGATAGCCCGAGTACCAGTAGTTGATGCTCTGCTTCGCTTTGTTGCCGGTGATCGCGATCTTCGCCGCGTTGATCACGACGATATGGTCGCCGTCATCCATGTGCGGCGTGTAGCCGGCTTTGTGCTTGCCGCGCAGCCGCGTCGCGATGATCGTTGCAAGACGCCCGAGCACCAGCCCGTCGGCGTCGATCAGCGTCCAGCCCTTCTTGATGTCGGAAGGCTTGGCGGAAAAAGTACTCATCGTGCGTCCCTTCGAAAGGTCGCGCAGTATGCCACGCGAACCGCACGGGTCAACGCCGGATATATCAGATAATTCAGATGGTTATGGTGAGTGGTATTATATTACCACTGCCGTTGGCTCGGTACGAAGGCGCCGGAACCGGTCCCGGCAAAGGGGCTATCGGGATTGCTGTAGCTACGATTGGGCCCAATGATGCCGATCGTGACGTTGCCGGCATGAAAGACGGTCGCGCTGTTGCCGGTATATTGCTGCGACAGGTTTTGCACCGACTGCTCTGAATCAGGCACTTGCGTCGACAGAGGCGGCGCGAACGGATCGTTCGTTTGTTTCTCGAACGCCACGGCGCGCGGCGGCGTCGCGGTCGCGACCGCGACGCACAGGAATGGCAAGAGATACGTCACCCGCATGGCCTCCATGATACGCTTTCGGGGCATCTGGAGGAACCCCACTCAACATGAGACGGTGGCGGCACGTTCTGGGACTGTGCGTATCGGGCGGGATTCCACGCCGTTCGGCGCTGACCGCGGCGGTTGTCGGCACCATCCTCAATCTTATCAACCAAGGCGATGCGCTTTGGGCCGGCGCGCATCTCAACATCGCCAAGCTGCTCCTGACCTATTGCGTGCCGTTCTGCGTCGCGACGTTCGGCGCGGTGTCGTACCGTGTCGCCGCCGAGCGCCGTCTTGACCCGTCGCGCGGCGCAGGAGTGAAATGACCCGATGGATGGAACCACGGCTTCACTCGTGTTGCGCCAGGACGAAGGCGGCGTCGCGACGCTGACGCTTAACCGGCCCGAGGCGCGCAACGCCCTGTCGGTCGCGATGATGAACGCGGTGCAGGACCAGCTCGACGCCATCGCGAAGGACAAGGGCGTAAAGGTCGTGGTGCTCGCGGGCGCCGGGCCGGGCTTCTGCGCCGGGCACGATCTGCGCGAGATGCGCGCCAATCCCGGCAAGCAATATTACGAAGCGGTGTTCGCGCAATGCAGCCGCATGATGATGAGCATCGTGAACCTGCCGCAGCCGGTGATCGCGCGAATCCACGGCATCGCCACGGCGGCGGGCTGCCAACTCGTCGCGACCTGCGATCTCGCGGTCGCGTCGGCCGAGGCCAAGTTCGCGACATCGGGCATCAATGTCGGCCTGTTCTGCTCGACGCCGGCGGTCGCCGTGTCGCGCGCCGTCGGACGCAAGCCAGCGATGGAGATGCTGCTGACAGGCGATTTTATTCCCGCCGACGAGGCTCTGCGCATCGGCCTCGTCAACCGCGTGGTGCCGGCGGCCGATCTCGACGCCGCGGTAGGGGCGCTGGCCAAGCGCGTGACGCGGCATCTGCCGCTTGCCATCGGCATCGGCAAGGCGTCGTTCAATCGTCAGATCGACATGAATCTCGCGGATGCGTATCGGGATGCCGGCGAGGCGATGGTCCGGAACATGCTGACGTCGGAAACCGAGGCCGGCATCGACGCCTTCCTCGCCAAGCGCCCCCCGCCCTGGCAGGAAAAATAGTTCAATTTTGTGGATTGGAGACGGATTCCGCCTGATGGAACCGTTTGGGCGAGTCAATCAAGGGCGATCCGGCTCTAGCGCCGCGACACTTCGGCGGCGATCCAGTCGAGGAAGGGACGGTGGCCGTCCGTGATCGGCCAGGCCTCGATGCAAGGGCACTCGTAGGTGTGCATCTCCTTGGCGAGCTGGATGAGTTCCTCGACCCGGTCGGCGGTGGTTTTCATAATGAGCACCGCCTCCTCCGTCTCCTGCACCTTGCCCTGCCACCAGTAAATCGAGTCGATGCCCGAAATGACATTGGCGCAGGCGGCGAGCCGTTGTTCGACCGCCGCGCGGCCGATCTTGCGGGCCTCGTCGATTTCGCCGGCGGTGACATAGACGTACATGGTGCTCATCGCGAATTCCTCCCCACAACTAACTGGTGATTAAGCATTCTATGCTCTATTGTCCGGGCCATGGGGGAAGTTCAACGATTGCCGACGCGCGCGGTCCCATCCGCGATCCAGCGTCATTGGCTCGCCCGCGGGCTGACGCAGCCCGGCGGCAAGCTCCCCCTGTTCGACGAATTCGGCCAGTCGATCGACCCGCGCACCATCCGCGCCTGCGTCGAGCGCGGCTGGGCCGAGCCGTGGTTCGCCAATCCGCTCAAGCCCGACTGGCTGGTGTGCAAGCTCACCGAAGCCGGCCGCGCGCTTGTGAGCTGACATACGTAAAATCCCGTAACTTATTGATTTTAGAGAAAATGGTCGGAGCGGCGAGATTCGAACTCGCGACCCTCAGCACCCCATGCTGATGCGCTACCAGGCTGCGCTACGCTCCGCCCTTTCCCGCGCGGGATTGTCGCCTACTGATTGGCGCGCCGCAAGAGATCGCGCAGCATGACGAGTTCGGCGCGCAATTCCGCGATGATGTCACGCAACTCCGACGCCTGATCCGCTTTCTCGGCCACCTCGGCCTTGCTGACCACACCAGCCTGCGTGCCCGCGCGCGCAGTCGTCTCCGCGCTCTTGAGCGCGCCCTCGCGCAGCAACTTCTGCACGCCCTTGATCGTGTAACCTTGATCGTAGAGGCATTGCCGGATGCGCCGCAGCAGCGAGACATCGTCCGGGCGATAATAGCGGCGGCCGCCGGCGCGCTTCAGCGGGCGGACCTGCGGGAAGCGCGATTCCCAAAAGCGCAGCACGTGCTGCGGCACCTCGAGCTCCTCGGCGACTTCACTGATGGTGCGGAACGCCTCGGCGGATTTCGACGCGCGGCGCGCGAACGAACCCGTCGGCGGAAGATCGTAACTCATGCGGGTTCGGCCCCTTTCCGACCGCTCAAGGCGGCATCGATTTGATCTTTCAAAAGGTGGGAGGCACGAAACACCAGCACCCGCCGCGGGCTGATTGGAACCTCTTGGCCAGTTTTGGGATTTCTCCCTATTCTCCGGCCTTTACGGCGCACAGCGAAACTACCGAATGAAGAAATTTTGACCATCTCACCGCGCACGAGTGCCTTGCAGATCTCTTCGAGAACCGTCTCAACCAGCTCGGCCGATTCGTTACGCGACAGGCCAACTTCCTGGTACACCGCTTCGCTTAGCTGCGCGCGTGTTACCGTCTGTCCGGCCATCTCGCCTCCCCCACTTCTTTTGAGAAACGTACCGCCCGGCTGGAAATCCGTCAATTACAGTTAGTTGTGTGCGGCTCTTGAATCAAACGCCCGCCCGGGCCGTGTTTACCATCTTACCAAGGCGGCGCCCCAGGTGAGCCCACCGCCCATCGCCTCCAATAACAGCAACTGGCCGGGTTTGATCCGTCCGTCGGCACTCGCTTCGGCGAGTGCCAGCGGCACCGATGCGGCTGACGTGTTGGCGTGACGGTCGATCGTCACCACGACTTTTTCGGGCGGAAGCCCCAGCCGTTTCCCCATCGCTTCGATGATGCGCCGGTTGGCCTGATGCGGCACCAGCCAGTCCACGGCGTCGGCGCCGAGCCGGTTCGCGCTCAGCGCTTCGTCGACGACCTCGGCAAGTCGCTTGACGGCGTGCCGGAAAATCTCGCGCCCTTCCATGCGCAGGAAACCGGCTCGCTGCGTGGTGGACGGGCCGCCATCGACATAAAGCAACTCGTAGCCGTTGCCATCGCTGTGAAGGTGCGTCGAGAGAATACCGCGCGACGCGGCGCTGCCTTCGTCGGGCGCGGCTTCGAGCACCAAGGCGCCGGCACCGTCGCCAAACAGGACGCAGGTGCCGCGATCGTTCCAGTCGAGGATGCGCGAAAAGGTCTCCGCGCCGATCACCAGCGCGCGTTTCGCCTGCCCCGCCCGGATCGCGTTGTCGGCGACCGAGAGCGCGTAGATGAAGCCGGTGCACACCGCCTGCACGTCGAACGCCGCGCCGCGCCGCATGCCGAGCCGCGCTTGTACCTTCGTTGCCGTCGCCGGAAAGGTGTGGTCGGGCGTCGCGGTCGCCAGCACGATGAGGTCGAGATCGCTTCCCGCCATGCCCGCAACCGCCAACGCGCGCTCGGCCGCCTTCGTCGCGAGGTCGGAAGTGTATTCGCCCTCGGCGGCGACATGGCGCTGGCAGATGCCGGTGCGCTGCACGATCCACTCGTCGGAGGTCTCGATGCGGCGCGCCAGCTCGTCGTTGGAGACGATGCGCGCCGGCAGATAGGCGCCGCAGCCGCGAACGATGCTGCGGAACGCCATCAGTTTGCGGACGCCGGGGCCGGCGCCAGATCCTTGAGACGTTGCAGACCGTCGCGGATCAGATCGAGGAAACCGTTGTTGCGCATGTCGACGGCAACCCCGATCGCATTCGCGAAGCCGAGCGCGTCGGTGCCGCCGTGACTCTTCACCGCGATGCCGTTGAGGCCGAGGAACACCGCGCCGTTGTACTGGCGCGGATCGAGCCGCTTGCGCAGCTTGGCGAGCGCCGACGCCGCGAACAGATAGCCGATGCGCGCGGTCAGCGAATGGCGGAACGAGGCGCGGAAGAAATCGGTGACGAGGCGCGCGGTGCCTTCGGCGGTCTTCAGCGCGACATTGCCGGTCCAGCCGTCCGTGACCACAACATCGACCGTGCCGGCTCCGATATCGTCGCCCTCGATGAAGCCGAAGAAATTGATCGGCGAGCCGGGCGAGCGCAGCCGGGTCGCGGCGCCGCGCACCGCTTCGTGGCCCTTCATGTCCTCGGAGCCGACATTGAGCAGGCCGACCGAGGGATGTTTCTGGCCGAGCACCGTGCGCGCGAACATCTCGCCCATCAGTGCGAACTGCACCAGGTTCTCGGCATCGCATTCGAGGTTGGCGCCGAGATCGAGCATCACGCTTTCGCCGCGCTGGCTCGGCAGGATCGAGGCCATCGCGGGCCGGTCGATGCCGGGAAACATTTTGAGACTGAACCGCGCCATCGCCATCAACGCGCCGGTATTGCCGGCCGAGACGACGCAATCCGCCTTGCCCTCGCCGACCGCGTCGATGGCCAGGCGCATCGACGAATTCCGGCCGGCACGCAGGGCGGCGGACGGCTTCGCGTCGTCGGCGACGCGCTCGTCGGTGTGATGGACTTGAAACCGCTCGCGCAGCTTCTTGTGACGCGCGACCAGCGGATCGAGCCGCGCCTTGTCGCCGAACAGGATGAACCGCGTGTTGGGCAGGCGCCGCATCGCGATGGCCGCGCCTTGCACCACGATGTCCGGCGCGTGATCGCCGCCCATCGCGTCGAGCGCGACGATGACGGGTCCGGTCACGGCTGCGCTGCGCGCGTCACGTCGCGGCGGTCGCCACCACCTCGCGCCCGTCGTAATGGCCGCAGGCGGCGCAGATGTGATGCGGGCGCTTCATCTCGCCGCAATTGGAGCACTCGACGTAGCTCGACGCCTTCAGGTGATGGTGGGCGCGGCGCATGTTGCGGCGCGACTTCGAGGTCTTCTTTTTCGGGACTGCCATGGGATGTCACTCGGGATTGGCGCCCCCAGGGGCGCGCGTTGCAGGTCAATAGCCAAAAAGGGCGGTATTGGCAACTTATATGGCGCTACCGGGCGCCCGGGGATAGGGGTCGAGCGCCAGCGACAATTGCTGCGCCACGGCTTCGCCCAGATCGATGCGGCCGTTTTGCAGCGGTTCCACCGGCTCGGCATCGGGATCGAGCGCCGCGTCATCGTCATCGGCGTCGCCGAAAAGCAGCGCAAAATCATCCTCGATATGGGCCGGCAACGGATCGAGCGTGACGACATCCGTCTGAACCGGATCGGCTGACAGCGACGCCGTCAGCCGCACCATGCCGCCGCCCACGCGCCGCAGCACGACATGCGCCGTCAACCGTTCGAGCGAAACGAGGCCAAACCGCGCGGCGAGCGCGGTGCGTTCGCCCTCGGTCGCCTCGATGTCGTAGACCGCTTCGCCCGCGCCGAGACGCGCGACATCGATGGGCCGCGAAAATTCCGGCGCCGTCACCGCCACGGCGCGAACGGGGCCTGGCCCGCGAGGAAGGTCTCGACCGGAACCGCAGCCAGCGCGGCGACCTGGGCGCGGAGATAGCGCGCCGCCGCCGCCACCTGATCCGGGGCGGGCTGCGCCGTGCCGAACAGATTGCGGCGTAGCGCCGCTTCGAGTTCGGTCTCGTCGGCGAGCCCCTTGTCGTAAGCGGCGGCGCGGCCATAGAAGCCGCGCGCCATCGCCTTGACCCGCTTGCCGACGCCGGTGTCGGTTGAACCCATCTCGCGCACCGCGCGGTCGAGATCCGCGAACATGATGTCGAACAGAGTCTGCGCGAATTCCCTGGCGGACGGCTCGCGCTTCAGCCGGTTCATCACCAGAAAGGCGTGCAGCGCCAACAGCTCGAACCGCCCGTCGAGCGTGTCCGGCACCGACCACGCCGCGAACAGGTCGGGTTCGCGCGCGCGGGCGACAATCGCGTTGTAGACGGCAAGTGCGGTATCGCGCCGTTGCCGCCGGCGTTTAAGACTGGCAAACAAATTAACCTCTGTCATTCGGCGCGCAGGCTCGGGCGCTGCGCGGTGCAAGTCAACCGCAACGGTGCCGCATCCTGTTAAGTTGACAAGCGGCGCGGCATGGGGGCACCTTCCGCCCGCCCATGATGGTAAACAAATTCCGCCTGTTCCCTCGCGCCGCATCGCTGGCGCTTGCCGCATGCTTAACATTTGCCGTGGCGAGTTGCGGCCCGCCGGAAGATCTGCGCGGCAACAATCCCGACAAGAAAACACTGGCGGCAATCAAGCCAGGCGTCACCGACAAAGCATCGGTGACCAAACTGCTCGGCTCGCCCTCCTCGGTCGCCAGCTTCGATCCGAACACTTGGTATTACATCAGCCAGGAGACGCAGAACGTCGCGTTCTTCAAGCCGCGCATCAACGATCAGAAGGTCGTGTCGATCTCGTTCAACAAGAAGGGCGTGGTCGACAAGATTGCCTATCTCGGCCTCAAGGACAGCGTCAGAGTCGAGCCGAACCCCGACAAGACGCCGGCGCCGGGCCGGGAGTTCACGCTGCTGGAACAATTGATCGGCAATTTCGGCCGGTTCAGCGCCCCCGACAACAGCAGCGGCGGCCCCAGCCCGACCTCTGGCTCCGGCTACTGACGCTGACGGCGACATGACCCTGCTGAATTTCGGCCAGCCGATCGACGGCGTGATTCAGATGGCTTACGTCGTGCCCGATTTGCGCAAGGCGATGGCGGACTGGACCGACCGGCTGAAGCTCGGCCCGTGGTTCCTGTTCAATCCATTCAAGCCGCTGACCCAGCGCTATCGCGGCCAGCCGACGGAGCTCAGCGTTTCCATAGGGATGGCGTTTTCCGGCCACATGCAGTTCGAGCTGATCCAGCAGAACAACGATGCGCCCTCGGTCTATCTGGAAGGCATCAAGAAACACGGCTACGGATTTCATCATTGGGGCGTATCGGCGCCCGATTTCGATAAGGCGCTCGCCGCGCAAAAGGCCAAGGGCTACGAGCTCGCCTATTACGCCGAGCCGGATCAAGGCATCCGCGTCGCGTACATGGACTGCACCAACGATCTGCCGGGCTTCATCGAACTGATCGAGACCGGGCCGGCGGTCGAGGGCCTGTTCACCATGATGTATCAGGCGTCGCTCGGCTGGGACGGCAAGGACCCGGTGCGCGAAATGGAGCCGCCGAGATGACCTTTTCGCGCCGCCTTCTGACATTGCTTGTGCCGCTGCTGCTGCTTGCGGGCGGCGCCCGGGCCGCGGGCTGCGACGCGCCGGCGCCGACGGTTCGTCCCGCCGCCAGCGACACCGCGACGCCGACGGCCAAGGCGTTCGCCGGCACCTGGCAGGGGCAATGGGCGGTCGCGGTCAAGGATCACGCCGTGCCGATCTGCGCGCGGCTCTATGTCCTGGTGCTCGGCCCAACCAACGCGACGGTGGAGCAATGCACCGGCTCGAACAAGGACGCGCGCCGCCGCGCCGAGTGCAAGCAGTTCGCCGCGCAGATCGACGGCAACGAGATGAGTTTCTCCGACCTGCAAGGCACGATCTACAAGCTGACCATGGCCGATGTCGGCGGCATCAAGGCGGAAGCCACCAGCGCCGAACACCGCTCGGTCACCGTGTTCGTCAAGCCGGAGTAGGGTGCGTCCTGCCGCCGGGATCGACGGCGCCGTAGAGCTGTTTCGCCCTGCCCTCGAAGGCGCCGACCATGCGGCGCACCGCCTCGCCGAACAGCGCGCCGATAAGCGCCTGAAGCATGCGCGAGCGGAATTCGAAATCGACATAGAAATCGATGACGCACGAACCGTCGGACTGCGGCTCGAATTTCCAATGGTTTTCGAGATAGCGAAAGGGCCCCTCACTGTAGGCGACGTCGATGCGGCCGGGCCGGCTCAGCGTCACGCGTGAGGTGAATCGCTCGCGCACCATGCGGAACCCGATCAGGAGATCGGCCACGATGACATTGTCCTTGCGCTCGCGGATGCGCGCGCCGGTACACCACGGCAGAAACTCGGGATAGCGTTCGACATCGGCGACCAAGTCGAACAATTGATCGGCGCGGTAAGGCAAATGCCGCCGCTCGGCATGCTTGGGCATCAGGCCGGCGCCATTCCTTTCGCCGCGCGCGCCGCCTTGAGCCGCGCGAAATCGTCGCCCGCGAGATAGGACGAGCGCGTCAGCGGCGATGACGCCACCATCAGGAACCCCTTGCCGAACGCCATCTGTTTGTAGGACTCGAACTCGTCGGGCGTGACGTAGCGGTCGACGCGGTGATGTTTCGGCGTCGGCTGGAGATATTGGCCGATAGTGAGGAAATCGACCCGCGCGGCGCGCAAATCGTCCATCACCTGCATCACCTCGGGCTTTTCCTCGCCGAGCCCGACCATGAGGCCGGACTTGGTGAACATCGCCGGATCGATGTCCTTGACGCGATCCAGGAGGCGCAGCGAATGGAAATAGCGCGCGCCCGGCCGTACCTCGCCGTAGAGCCGCGGCACGGTTTCGAGATTGTGGTTGAACACGTCGGGCCGCGACGCGACGACGATCTCGAGCGCGCCGTCCTTCTTGAGAAAATCGGGCGTCAGCACTTCGATGGTGGTATTCGGCGCGTCCTTGCGGATCGCTTCGATGGTGCGGGCGAATTGCGTGGCGCCGCCGTCGGGCAGATCGTCGCGATCGACCGAGGTAATGACGATGTGGTTGAGGCCGAGCTTCGCCACCGCCTCGCCGACGCGCGCCGGCTCATGCGGATCGAGCTGGTCGGGCCGCCCCGTTGCGACATTGCAAAAAGTGCAGGCACGGGTGCAGACGCTGCCGAGGATCATCACCGTGGCGTGACGTTCCTTCCAGCACTGGCCGATATTCGGGCAGGCCGCTTCCTCGCATACGGTGTTGAGCTTCAGCGCGCGCATCAGGTCGCGCGTCTCGCGGTATTCCTGAGAATTCGGCGCCTTGACGCGGATCCATGGCGGCTTCGGCGGCGCCGGATTGTCGGGCCGGTGCGCCTTCTCGGGATGACGAAGGGCGGCCGTGTCGCTCATGCCACTAGATGTGGAGCGCGCCGGTGTAAGCGGCAAGCACCGACTCGTGCATCATTTCCGACAGGGTGGGATGCGGAAACACGGTGCGCATCAATTCCTGCTCGGTCGTCTCCAGGGTTTTGGCGATGGCGAAACCCTGGATCAGCTCGGTGACTTCGGCACCGATCATGTGCGCGCCAAGCAACTCGCCGGTCTTGGCGTCGAACACGGTTTTGACAAAGCCCTCCGGCTCGCCGAGCGCGATCGCCTTGCCGTTGCCGATAAACGGAAAGCGCCCGACCTTGACCTCGTGGCCCGCGGTCTTCGCCGCTTTCTCGGTGAGGCCGATGCTCGCGACTTGCGGTCGGCAATAGGTGCAGCCCGGCACATTCTTCGGCTCGAGCGGATGCGCGGTGTTGAGGCCGGCGATATGTTCGACGCAGATCACGCCCTCATGCATCGCCTTGTGCGCCAGCCAGGGCGAGCCGACCAGATCGCCGATGGCGTAGAGACCCGGCTCGCCGGTTTGCAGCCACTCGTCAACCACGACATGGGTGCGCTCGACTTTCGCCTTGGTCTTTTCCAGGCCGATATTCTCGACATTGCCGACGATGCCGACCGCGAGAATGACGCGATCGACCGTGATCTCGCTGGACTTGCCGCCCTTCTCCAGCGTCGCGGTGACGTTGTCCTTGCCCTTTTTCAGCGCTTTCACGTTGGTGCCGACATGAATCGTCATGCCTTGCTTCTCGAATTGCTTCTGCGCAAAGGCCGACACTTCGTCATCCTCGATCGGCAAGATGCGGTCGAGCACCTCGACCACCGTCACCGCCGCGCCCATGTCGCGATAGAAACTGGCGAACTCGATGCCGATGGCGCCCGAGCCGATCACCAGCAGCGATTTCGGAATCGCGTCTGGCACCATCGCTTCCTTGTAGGTCCAGACCAGCTTGCCGTCCGGCTCCAGCCCCGGCAGCGAACGCGCCCGCGCGCCGGTGGCGAGAATGACGTTCTTCGCCTGGTATTCGCCGACCGCCTTGCCGTTCTTGGTGACGCCGAGCTTGCGCGGGCCGGTGATCGCGCCCTGGCCGTCGATCACCGTGATCTTGTGCTTGCGCATCAGGAAGCCGACGCCATCGGACAATTGCTTCGCCACTTTGCGCGAGCGCTCGACGACTTTCTTGGCGTCGAACGAAATTTCCTTCGCCGACAGGCCGAAGGCGGCGGCGTTTTGCATCAGATGTAGCACTTCGGAGGTGCGCAGCAGCGCCTTGGTCGGGATGCAGCCCCAGTTGAGGCAGATGCCGCCCAGATGCTCGCGCTCGATCACGGCGGTCTTCATGCCGAGCTGCGCCGCGCGGATGGCGGCGACATAGCCGCCCGGTCCGCCGCCGAGGACGATGGTGTCAAAAGTATTCGGGGTATCAGCCATTACCGCCCCTTAGATGAGGAGAACCGAGGGGTGTTCGATGATCTTCTTGAACTCGGCGAGATATTGCGCGCCGACCGCGCCGTCGACGACGCGGTGATCGCAGGCGAGCGTACAGCCCATCACCGTGCCGACCACGATCTGCCCGTTCTTGACCACCGGACGCTGCTCGCCCGCGCCGATCGCGAGGATGCAGCCATGCGGCGGGTTGATGACGGCGGCGAAGTCTTTGATGCCGTACATGCCGAGATTGGAAATCGAGAACGTGCCGCCCTGAAACTCGGTGAGCTTGAGCTTGCCAGCGCGAGCACGCAGGCCGAGATCTTTCATCTCGGCGGAAATTTCCGGCAGGCGCTTGGTGTCGGCGTTCTTGATGATCGGCGTGATCAACCCGTCGTCGAGCGCCACCGCGACCGCGATATTGACCTCGCTCCACAGCAGGATGGCATCGTCGCTGTAGGACGCATTGGCGCGCGGAATCTTGCGCAGCGCCAGCGCGGCCGCTTTGATGACGAAATCGTTGACCGAAAGCTTGGTCGACGCCGCGTCCGCCAGTTCCGTCCGTACGCGCATCAGCGGATCGATGTCACAATCGATGGTGAGATAGAAATGCGGCACCGTGGTCTTGGACTCGACCATGCGTTTCGCCACGGTGCGGCGCATGCCGGTCATCGAAATTTCGGTGAAGGGCGTGTTGCCGGCGAGCGCATACACCGCCGCCTTCGATAGCGGGCCTCCGCCGGCGGCGGGCGGCGTGAACGGCGCACTCGGTGCAGCAACACGCTTGGCGCCGCCGCCTTTGAGCGCGGTCTCGACATCGTGCTGCACGATACGGCCATGCGGCCCCGTGCCGGTGACCGAATGGAGATCTAGCTTGGCCTGTTCGGCGAGACGCCGCGCCAACGGCGAAACGAAGATTCGCGAAGAGTCTCCTCCCAACCCTCCCCCGCTTCGCGGAGGCGGCGGGCTAGCTTTGGCACCCTCCCCCGCCTGCGGAGGAGGAACAGAATAAGCCGCCGGCTTCGACGGGGTGGGGGCTGTTACTGGTGCTGGAACAGCCGGCTTCACGTCCGCTTTCGCTGCGGGCGCTTCCGCCTTCTTCGCCATCGGCGATTTCGGCGCGTTGGCGAGCGCGGATTTGTCCTCGCCCTCTTCGAGCAAGATCGCGATGGGCTGATTCACAGCGATGTTCTCGGCGCCCTCGGGCACGAGGATCTTGCCGAGCGTGCCTTCGTCGACGGCTTCGAATTCCATCGTCGCCTTATCGGTTTCGATTTCGGCGATGACGTCGCCCGCCTTCACTTTGTCGCCCTCCTTCTTCGACCATTTGGCGAGCTTGCCTTCGGTCATGGTCGGCGACAGCGCGGGCATCAGCAGTTCGATCGGCATGGCGCGCTCCGTCAGCGATAGAGCGCGGCCTTGGCCGCGGCGACGATGTCGTCGATCTGCGGCAAGGCGAGGCGTTCGAGATTGGCGGCGTAGGGCAGCGGCACGTCCTTGGCGGTAACGCGCGACGGCGGCGCGTCGAGATAGTCGAAGGCTTGCTCCATCATCAGCGCCGCGATCTCGGAACCGATGCCGGCATAGGCCCAGCCCTCTTCCACCGTGACCACGCGGTTGGTCTTTTTGACCGAATTGACGATGGTCTCGGTGTCGAGCGGCCGCAGCGTGCGCAAATCGATGACCTCAGTGGACACGCCGTCCTCTTCGAGCTTAGCAGCCGCATCGAGCGCGACCTGCACCATGCGCGAAAACGCGAGGATGGTGACGCCGTCGCCGGCACGCGCGATCCGCGCCTTGCCGATCGGCACGGTGTAGTCGTCGGCCTGCGGCACCGGAAAGGTGTGGCCGTAAACCAGTTCGTTTTCGAGAAAGATCACCGGGTTCGGGTCGCGGATCGCGGATTTTAGCAGGCCCTTGTGGTCGGCCGCCGTGTAGGGCGCGATCACTTTCAGGCCCGGAATGTGCGCGTACCAGCTCGAATAATCCTGGCTGTGTTGCGCCGCGACGCGCGCCGCCGCGCCGTTGGGGCCGCGGAACACGATGGGGCAGCTCATCTGTCCGCCCGACATGTAGCGCGTCTTGGCGGCTGAGTTGATGAGCTGGTCCATCGCCTGCATCGCGAAATTCCAGGTCATGAATTCGACGATGGGCTTGAGGCCGCCGAACGCGGCGCCGATGCCGATGCCGGCGAAGGCATGTTCCGAGATCGGCGTATCGACCACGCGCCGCGCGCCGAATTCCTCGAGCAGGCCTTGGCTGACCTTGTACGCGCCCTGATACTCAGCGACTTCCTCGCCCATCAGAAACACGGTGTCGTCGCGGCGCATTTCTTCCGCCATCGCGTCGCGCAGCGCCTCGCGCACGGTCAACGACACGGTCGCGCCGGTCCACTCGATTTCCGACGGCGCGGGCGCGGCCTTTGGTGCCGCCGGGGCAACGGCTTTTGGTACAGGCGTCTCGACAGGCGTCGGCTGCTTCGCCTGCGCGGGCGCTTTGGCCGGCGCCGCACCGGGCTTCTCGTCATCGCCAAGGATTTCGGCGATGGGCGCGTTCACCGCGACATTCTCGGTGCCCTCGGGCACCAGGATGCGGCCCATTTTGCCGTCATCGACGGCTTCGAATTCCATCGTCGCCTTGTCGGTCTCGATCTCGGCGATGACGTCGCCGGATTTGACCGGATCGCCTTCCTTCTTGAGCCACTTGGCGATCTTGCCCTCGGTCATAGTCGGCGAGAGCGCCGGCATCAGAACTTGAATCGCCACGGCTCAGGCCTCGACATAAACGTCGGTGTAGAGCTCCGACGGATCGGGCTCGGGCGAGGCCTGCGCAAATTCCGCCGCCTCGGTGATGACGTCCTTTACACCGCGATCCCAGTCCTTGAGCTTCGCCTCGTCCGCGATCTCCTCATCCATCAGTCGCGTCTTCATCTGGTCGATCGGGTCGTGCTCCTGCCGCATGCGGTTGAGTTCGTCCTTGCTGCGATATTTCGCCGGATCGGACATCGAATGGCCGCGATAGCGATAGGTCAGGAGTTCGAGAACATAGGGACCCTTGCCCGAACGGATATGGCGGATCGCGTCTTCCGCGGCGGCTTTCACCGCCAGCACGTTCATGCCGTCCGCCTGGCTCGCGGGAATGTTGAATGCCTCGGCGCGCGTGAAGAGATCTTTCGACGATGACGAGCGCGCGACCGACGTGCCCATGCCGTATTTGTTGTTCTCGATGACATAGAGCACCGGCAGCTTCCATAGCTCGGCCATGTTGAAGCTCTCGGCGACTTGGCCTTGATTCATCGCGCCGTCGCCGAGGAACACCACGGCGATTTTGCCGTCGCCTTTGTATTTGTGCGCGAAGCCGAGACCGGTGCCGATCGGCACTTGCGCGCCGACAATGCCGTGACCGCCGTAGAAATGCTTTTCGAGCGAGAACATGTGCATCGACCCGCCCTTGCCCTTGGAATAGCCGCCGCTGCGCCCGGTCAGCTCGGCCATCACGCCCTTGGGATCCATGCCGGAGGCGAGCATGTGGCCGTGGTCGCGATAGGAGGTGATGATGCTGTCACCCTCTTCCACCGCCGACATGATGCCGACCACGACCGCTTCCTCGCCGATGTAGAGGTGGCAGAAGCCGCCGATCAGCCCCATGCCGTACATCTGGCCCGCCTTCTCCTCGAAGCGGCGGATCAGCAGCATGTCGCGATAGAGCTTTTCCAGCTCGGCCGGAGCCGGAAGTGGGTCAGCAATTTTGACCGGCTTGAGTTTTCGTTTGGCCATGGCCATGCCCGGATCCTCCCGTAAAGAAGAACCCTAACATGGCGATGTTTAACAAACTATGCAAGAGGGTTAAGCTATTGGAAAAATTAGCGTAATGACAATAAACTGAATTTCAGTTAAGTGGCTTTTCGGGCGGTATGAAAATGACGATTTCGTCCGGCCCGATGGAATTCAGCGCGGCCCGGGTCCGCTCGTCGAGAAGATCGGCGTCCAGGTGATTGCCTTTCAACAATTCTGACCGGTGACGCAGCCGCGCGAGCTCGTCCTCGGTGG
>JANWJX010000006.1 GCA_025451725.1 Allostellaceae bacterium | reverse complement strand
GGCGCGCATCTCGGCCTGATCCACATCGCCTTCGAGGTCGAAAGCTACGCCGGGCTGCGCGAGGCGTATCTGCATCTGCAAAAGCACGGCGTGGCGCTGCGGCGCGCCACCAATCACGTCAATCAGCGCAGCCTTTACTTCGCCGATCCCGACGGCAACGGCATCGAAATCTATTACGAGGTGCCGCACGCGCTGCAATTGTTCCCGGACGGGCGCGAGGATCTGGACGAAGCCTTGCCCGTAACGAAGCCCGGAGAAAAGTTGCCGGCGTGGCTGGACGAAGATTGGCCGCCGCCCGCGCTGAAGGCGAAGATCGCGCAATACGACCGACCCGCATGAGTTTCGCCGGTAGGGTCGCGATCGTCGGCGCCGGGGTCGGCGGCCTCGCGCTCGGCGGCTTCCTGTCGCGGCTCGGTGTGCCTTTCGCCGTCTACGAACAGGCGCGGCAGTTCACCCGGCTCGGCGCCGGCATTCAGATGAGTCCCAATGCCGTGAAGGTGCTGCGCGCGCTGGGGCTGGAGCGGCGCATCCGCGAGTTCGCCTTCGCCCCGCGCTCGTGGAGCAATCGCGTCTGGAACAGCGGCGACAATCTGTTCGACTTCACCTATGGCGACGAGGCAGAGGCGAAATACGGCGCGCCTTATCTGCTGATGCATCGCGGCGATCTGCACGACGCGCTTCATTCGACCGTGCCGGCCGGGTCCATCGCCTTCAACAAGACGCTGACTCGCGCGAAACGGCGGCGGCTATGAATTGCGCTTCGCCGACGGCTCGACCGCGGCGGCGGATGCGGTGATCGGCGCCGATGGCGTCCATTCGCGCGTGCGCGAGATCCTGCTCGGGCCGGAGAAGCCGCGCTTCACCGGTCGCGTCGCGCACCGCACCGTCTTTTCGTCAGCGCTGATGAACGGTTACCTGGTGGAGACCTGCACCAAATGGTGGGGGCCGGACCGGCACATCGTGATCTATCCGGTCAACCCGCGGCGCGACGAGACTTATTTCGTCACTTCCGTGCCGGACCCGGATTGGGACGTCGAATCGTGGTCGGCGCGCGGCGACATGGACGCGGTGCGCCGCGCCTTCGGCGGGTTTCATGAGGATGTGCAGAAAGTCCTGGCGAATTGCCCCTCCGTCCATCAATGGGCCTTGTTCGAGCGCGATCCGCTGCCGCGCTGGACCGAAGGGGCGATCGCGCTGCTGGGCGATGCCTGCCATCCGATGACGCCGTACATGGCCCAGGGCGCCGCGACCGCGCTCGAGGACGCCGCGACGATTGCGCGCTGTCTCGCCGCCGTGGACGATCCGGGTGAGGCGTTGCGCCGCTATGAGGCGGCGCGCAAGGACCGCACTGCCCGCATCCAGCTTACCTCGCGGCAGAATAACTGGGGTAAGGGCGCCACCGATCCGGGATGGGTCTACGGCTACGACGCGTTCGAAACGCCGCTTCCGGCCTAACGCGCCGCCAGCCGTGCCCAGCGGTGCCCGTAGACGTTCGAAGGAGGGTCAGGCCGCGACCTTGCGTCGCTTGACCTCCGCAAGACCGGCGGCTACGGTGCGCGCCGTTTCGGGATGACCGGGACCGTATTCTCGCACCTTTGACGGGGTTTCGCCTATGGATGAACGGGATCCGCGGGCGGAGTTACGGGACCTGGAAAAGGGGCTGGAACGGGCGCGGCAGGGGCGACTCGCCGCGTCACCACGCGGGCGCGGCGGTCTAGGTCACGGCTACCAAAGCGGGCTGGCATTGGCCTTCCGCATCGGCTTGGAGCTGGTGATAGCGGTGGTGGTCGGCGTCGGAATCGGTTGGGCGTTCGATCGCTGGCTGGGCACGCGGCCTTGGGGGATGATCCTGTTTTTCTTCCTCGGCGTGGCGACGGGTATGGTGAATGTCTACCGGGCAATTTCCGGCATGGGCATGGCCATTGGATATAAGCAGCGTGGCGGGACGCCGCCGCAAGGCGTGGGATATGACGACGAAGACGACGATTGAGGGCGGACGGTGGCGGTAAGCAAGGAAAATCCCCTCAATCAGTTCCTGATCGACCGAATCGTGCCGATTCACATCGGTGGCGTCGACGCGTCGTTCACCAATTCGGCCCTGCTGATGATCATCGCGGCCGGACTCATTACCCTGCTGATCGTGGGCGCGACCTGGCGCGCGGCGCTGGTGCCTGGCCGACTGCAATCCATCTCGGAGATGCTCTACGAATTCATCGCGAAGATGATCGACGACAATGTCGGCCATGAGGGGCTGCGTTACTTCCCCTTCATCTTCACCCTGTTCATGTTCATCCTGTTCGGCAATCTGCTCGGGATGATCCCGTATTCCTTCACGTTCACCAGCCACATCATCGTCACCTTCGGCATGTCGATCGTCATTTTCGTCGGCGTGACGTTCATCGGCTTATGGCGGCACGGACTACATTTCCTCAAGCTGTTCGTGCCGCACGGCGTGCCGATCGGTCTGCTCGCCGTCGTGGTACCGATCGAGGTCCTGTCCTATTTCATCCGGCCGATGACGCTGTCGATCCGCCTTTTCGCCAATATGATGGCCGGACACACCATGCTCGCGATCTTCGCGGGTTTCGTCGCGCCGCTCGGTGCGTTCTATCTTGTTCCCGGCTTGTTGCCGATCGCGCTCGATGTCGCGTTAATCTTCCTCGAGCTGCTGGTCGCCGTGCTGCAAGCCTATGTCTTCGCCATCTTGACGACGCTTTATCTCGCCGAAGCAATTCATCTTCATTGAATCGAACGAAACAAAGGAATTCATCATGGATCTTCAATCGGCAAAAATGATCGGCGCGGGTCTTGCCTGCATCGCGTTGGTGGGCGCCGGGGTCGGCATCGGCATCGTGTTCGCCGCGTTGATCAACGCCACTGCGCGCAACCCGGCGGCGCAGGTGACGCCGTTCGCGTTCCTGGGTTTCGCGCTGTCGGAAGGCACCGGGCTGTTCGGCCTGGCGATGGCGTTTCTGATCCTGTTCGTGTTCTAACGCTGAGAGAGGCGGTCGCGCCGTGCCGCAACTCGACTTCTCCACCTTCCCGCCGCAGCTCGTCTGGCTGTTCATCACCTTCGCCGTTCTCTACGGGCTGATGGCGGCGGTGGCCCTGCCGCGCGTCGGCGGCGCCATCGCGGCCCGGCGCGAAAAAATCGACGGAGACATCGACAAGGCCGGCGCGCTGAAGGCCGAATCGGAGGCCGTGCTGGTTGCCTATGAGCGCGCGCTGGCGGAGGCGCGGGCATCGGCGCAATCAGTGCTCAAGGAAACCACGGAACGGCTTGCCGCCGCCGCCGCCGAGCGGCAGAAAGTGCTGACCGACAAGCTGACCGCCGAGACCGCTGCGGCTGAGAAGCGCATCGCCGACGCCAAGAACGCGGCGCTCGCCAATCTCAAGAGCGTCGCCGCTGAGGTGGCGCGCAGCGCGGTCGGCAAGCTGGCGGGCGAAAACCTGGACGAAGCGACGATCGGGACGGCGATCGATCGCGCCCTCGCGGAGCGCGGCTGATGGCGTTGCTGCACGAAGCCGAGTTCTGGGTCGCCGTCGCGTTCGTCATCGCGATCGCGTACCTGATTCGGAAGGCGCGGCCGACGGTCCTCAAGTTGCTGGACGACCGCGCCGCGCGCATCAAAGCCGATCTTGACGAGGCCGCTCGGCTACGCAACGAGGCGCAGCGGACGCTGATCGAATTCCAGCAGAAACGGCGCGATGCCCTGAGCGAAGCGGAGCAAATCACGGCCAAGGCCCGTGAAGAGGCCGAGCGCGTCGCGCAACAGGCCGAGCGCGACCTTGCGGCGTCGCTCGAACGCCGCCAGAAACAGGCGGTGGAAAAAATCGCGTTGGCGGAGACCAAGGCCGTCGCTGAAGTGCGCAACCAGGCGGTCGATGTCGCGATGGCCGCGGTGCGGCGCATTCTGGCTGACGATCTAACTGCCGCGCGCAAAAGCACGCTGATCGACGCCGCGATCGACGATCTGTCGAAGCGGCTTAATTAGGTTCTCTCTTTCGTCTCACCTGCGGACTTGCCCCGCGGGTCCAAGGCTGCTGCGAGGGCGGGCTCAAAGAGTCAATCCCGCGTCGCAAATCACCGTCTGTCCCGTCACCATGGTCGCGCCGAAGCCGAGATAGACGATCAGATCGCCGATCTCCGCCGGGTCGGCGCGCTTCTTGAGGAGCGATCGGTCGATCGAGCCCTGGCGCTGTTCCGGCGTCCATTCGATCTGCCACGAGGAATCGACGCCCCCGGGCGCGACGGCGTTGACGCGCACTTCCGGAGCGAGGCCGCGCGCCAGGTTCTTGGTCAGGTTCACCAGCGCCGCCTTGCTGGCGCCGTAGGGCATCGAGCTGCCGCCGGACCCGGTGCCGGCGATCGAGGCGGTGTTGACGATGGCGCCGCGCGCCGCTTTCAGTGCCGGCGCGGCCGCCTTGGAGCAGCGGAACGGGCCGAGCAGGTTGGTTGCGAGGATCGTCGCCCACAATTCCTCGGTGACGAGATCGAGCCGGCTCATCTCGACGGTCTTGCGCACGCCGGGCGTGCCGGCGTTGTTGACGAGAAGATCGAGCCGGCCAAGCTGGTCGATTGCCTTGTTGACCATGCGCACCGCCGCGTCGGCCTCGCCGACATGGCCGGGCGCGCCGATCACCTTCAATCCTTCGGCTTTGAGCTTCTCGATCGCGTCGGGGCCGCGTTGGTCGTCGGGCAGATGGTTGATCGCGACGGTCGCGCCCGAGCGCGCCAGAATGGTCGCGGTCGCGAGACCGATACCCGATGCCGCGCCCGTCACCAGCGCGGTCTTGCCGTTCAATTCGTACCGAATCATTTTTCCTCCTTTGGTTCCCATCCCGGCGGTGCCATTTCGAAGCCGGCGAATTCGAAGGCCGGCGACACCGTGCAGCCGACCAGCGTCCAGTCGCCGAGACTGCGCGCCGCCTGCCACGCGAACGGCGGCACCACCGCCTGCGGCCGCTCGCCCGCGGCGAGATCGCCGCCGAGCCGCACGACATGCCGCCCGATCCTGAGC
Organism: Allostellaceae bacterium; assembly: GCA_025451725.1. Classification (GTDB taxonomy): domain Bacteria; phylum Pseudomonadota; class Alphaproteobacteria; order ATCC43930; family CGMCC-115725; genus JAATGI01. The sequence goes on along the minus strand of JANWJX010000006.1, from coordinate 8,735 downwards.
TCGAGCGCGCCGCCGGCGTACCAATGCCAGATCTCCGAAGCGTCGACACGGTGCCAGTGCGAGCGTTCGCCGCGGCGCAGCAGGTAATAGATCGCGGTCGTGGCGGGGCGCGTCCCCGACGGCGCGTCGCTGCGATAGGTTTCGCGATACCAGCCGCCTTCGGGATGCGGCGCGAGACCAAGTGTCGCAATCACCTCATCGGCCGTCATCAACCGTCGCGCGGCACGGTGAGCTGCATCGACTTGCGCTTGCCGAATTCCTCGAACCACGCGGCGAGGCGGCGATGCCGCATGCGCCATTCCTCCTTGGCGAAGCGGAAATCGAGATAGCCGAGCGCGCAGCCGATGGTGACATGACCGATGGTCAGCGGCGCATTGAGCGCGCCGGCTTCGGTCTCGAGCTCGAGCGCCGCCAGCGCTCCGCGCACGCGCCGCATCTGGCTGTCGACCCAGTCCTGCCAGCGCCGTTCTTCTGGCCGTAGATTCTCATAGCGCATCAGGATCGCCGCCTCCATCAGTCCGTCCGCCAGCGCCTGCTGGCGCAGCGCGGTCCAGCGCGCCGGACCGCTCGCCGGAAACAGTTTCGGCCCCTCATGCAGCGTGTCGAGATATTCGCAGATCACCGCCGAATCGTAGAGCACCGCGCCGTCGTCTGTGGTCAGCGACGGCACTTTGATCAGCGGGTTCTCGCGCGCCACCTCCTCGTTCGGCTTTACCGGCGAGACCGAGGTCGAGACGCGCTCGATGCGCTCGCTCAATCCGGTTTCGAGCGACACCACCACCACCTTGCGAACGAACGGCGAGGCGGCGGCAAAACGCAATTTCATCATGGCGAATTTCCCCTCAGAACACGTCCTTGCGGTGACGAATTTCGGCGAGCGTCGCGACCGGGTCGCCGACATGGCCCGCGGTCTCTTGCAGCGAGCGCACATCGGCGCGCAGGAACGGGTTGGTCAACAGTTCCTCGGCCAGCGTGCCCGGAACGGTCGCTATGTTGCGCGCGCGCATCTCGTCGACGCGCTGGGCCCGCGCGCGCAGATCTTCGTTGCCGGGCTCGACGCTGAGCGCGAAGCGCGCGTTGTTCTGGGTGTATTCGTGCGCGCAGAAAATCCGCGTGTCGGGCGGCAGCGCTTTGAGTTTGCCGAGCGAATTCCACATCTGCGCCGCGCTGCCTTCGAACAGGCGACCGCAGCCCATGATGAACAGCGTGTCGCCGCAGAACAGCGCCTTGGAATCCGCGAACCAGTAGGCGATATGACCGCGCGTATGGCCAGGCACGTCGAACACCTTGGCGGCGCGCTTGCCGAATTCGTAGGTGTCGCCGTCGCCGACCTCGATGTCGATGCCGGGAATCCGGTCGCGGTCGGCGCGCGGCCCGACGATCTTGCAGCCAGTGGCCGCCTTCAGCTCCAGATTGCCGCCGGTATGGTCGCTGTGATGATGCGTGTTGAGGATATGCGTCAGCTTCCAGCCCGTCTCTTTCAGCGCGTCGAGTACCGGCTGCGCCACGGCGGGATCGACCACGCCCGTCGCACCCGTGTCCGGGTCGCGGATCAGATAAACGTAATTGTCCTTGAGCACCGGAATTTGACGGATGATCAATTCAGCCATCGACTCGTAATCCTTTCAGTCTCGTAGCCCTGCGAAAGTAGGGACCCAAGGGAGCCGCACGTCGCTTGCCCCGGATTCCCGCTTTCGGGGAATAACGAAGAGGGGCGCCTCCTTAACTGCCCTAACCTAATCCCTCATCCCGTCTCATGCTACACTTGCGGCATGTTCGTCGATGTCGTGGATTTGCGCGATTTCTATCTGTCGCGTCTTGGCCAGGTCGCGCGGCGGCAATTGCGTGCGCGCATCCGCCAGGTCTGGCCCGATGTTAGCGGCATGCGCGTGCTCGGCCTTGGCTACGCCACGCCCTATCTACGCCCATTCGTTGGCGAGGCCGAGCGCGTCTTCGCCCTGATGCCCGCGAGCCAGGGCGTGCTGCCGTGGCCGGCGGGCGAACCGAACCTGGTGGCGCTTACGGACGAAGGTGAATTGCCGCTCCAGGATTATTCCATCGACCGCGTCCTCCTGGTTCACGGCCTCGAATTCAGCGAGCGCAGCCGCGCGCTATTCACCGAGGTATGGCGCGTGCTGGCGGGCGGCGGGCGGCTCCTGGTATTAGTGCCCAACCGGCGCGGCCTGTGGTCGGTCAATTCCGGCACGCCGTTCGGCCAAGGCAGTCCCTATTCCAGCAACCAGCTCGCACGTCTCTTGCGCGATGCGCAATTCACGCCGGAACGCAGCGATGCAGCATTGTTCGTGCCGCCCGCGACGCGCTCGCGCATGCTGCTGCGCTCGGCGGGCGCCTTCGAGCGCATCGGCGCGCGGTGGTTCAACCGTTTCGGCGGCGTGGTGATGATCGAGGCGACAAAACAGCTTTATCGTCCCGCCGCCGAGCGTGCGGAAAAACGCCGGGCGGTCTATGTTCCTGCCAACGCCCCTCTGGTTCCCGGGAGATAAAAATGAATTGGATGGCCGAAGCGAAAACGATGCTGCCGCAAGCCGTGGCGCTGCGGCGACAGATCCATCGCCACCCCGAGCTAGGCCTCGACAATCCAAAGACCCGCGACCTGGTACTCGACCAGCTGAAAGGCATCGACGTCGAGATTGTGCGCGGCAAGTCGACCTCGGGCGTGGTGGTGTCGATGCATGGCGCGCGCAAAGGCAAGTCGATCATTCTGCGCGGCGACACCGACGCGCTGCCGATGCCCGAGGATACCGGCCTGCCGTTCTCCAGCGAGGTCGCGGGCCGTATGCACGCCTGCGGGCACGACGCACACACCTCGATGTTGGTTCATGCCGTGAAACTGCTCGACCGGCATCGCGACCAGTTCGCCGGCACGGTCAAGTTCATGTTCCAGCCGGGCGAGGAGGGCTTCCACGGCGCGCGCTACATGATCGAGGAGGGCATGATCGACGCCGACGCATGCTTCGCGCTGCACATCATCCCCAACATCCGCGCCGGCACCATCGCGGGCAAGCCCGGTCCGACGATGGCCTCGGCCGACCGCTGGGAAATCGTCGTGAAGGGCAGGGGCGGCCATGCGTCGGCGCCGCACGACGCCATCGATCCGGTGCCTGTCGGGTTCGAGATCGGCCTCGCCCTGCAACACATGGTGACCCGGCGGCACAGCGTGTTCGACCCAGTGGTGGTGACGGTAGCGCGGGTTGCGGCAGGCACCACCAATAACGTGATCCCGGAAGCCATCGAGCTCGAAGGCACGCTGCGCACCACCTCGCCCGGCGCGCGCAAATCGGCGCAGGAAAATATCCGCCGCGTCGCGCAGAACATCGCCGCGGCGCATCTCTGTGTCGCCGAGGTCAATATCGTCGAAGGCTATCCGGTCACGATCAACGATGCCGGCTTCACCGGCTTCGCCCGAGACGTGGCGCGCGCGCTGATCGGCGACAAGAACTATCTCGACATGGCCGCGCCGGTGATGGGTGCCGAGGATTTTTCCTATGTCTTGCAAAAGATCCCTGGCTGCATGCTCCAGCTCGGCGTCATGCCGGAACAGCGCGACCCCTCGGGCCATGTCGCGCCGGTCCATTCCAACCGCATGATGCTAAACGAAGACGCGATGGCGACCGGCATCGCCATGCACGCCGCCGTCGCGACCAAATTCCTCGCGGCTTAGCTAGGCCGCTATTTCCTCCGCCGCGGGGACGCGGGTGATTTGGTGCGCCTGGAGCGCCGGCATCACCTCGGCGGCGAAGCGGCGAATCTGGTTGAGGAACAATTCCTGCGGCATGGCGCCCCGGTTCATGCTGACCAGCACCGTGTCAGCGCCGGCATGCTCGGCCGCTTCGATGATGCGGTCGCGCACTTCGGCGGCGGTGCCCCAGGGCTGTTCCTCGGCGAAGCGTTCGACATCGGCCATCGTCATGCCGCGGAAATCCTCGCGCGAGCGCGCGGCGAATTTCCGGTTCTCGGGCCGGACATAGTCCATCGACGCGTCGGTGACATAACCGGTGGTCTTGGCGACCGACGTCTCGGTGATGTTGCCGTGGCTGAACAGGGTGCGGTGGAAATAGAGATGGTAGGGCGCCATTTCCTTCACCGCCTGCGCCTTGCTGTCGGCGACATAGGCGCCGGCGCCGATGGAGAGATGTTGCGGCGTCACCTTGTGGCCGTGCTGGCGCATCGCCGCCGCGTAATAGCGCACGATGTCCTCGGTCAGGCCGCGCGCCCCGAGGCCCGGCGTGATCGGGACGCCGTGCTTCGCCGCGAAATCGATCGATTCCTTGCTGGTGGTGATCGGAATCCACACCGGCGGATGCGGCTGTTGCAACGGGCGGGGCCACATCGCCACGTCTTTGTACGACCAGAATTTGCCCTGGTAGGAAAACGCCTCTTCGGTCCAGGCCTTGAGGATGATCTCGAATGCTTCTTCGTAGCGCGCGCGGGATTCGCTCTGCTTCACGCCATAGACATTGTATTCGCGTGGAATGCCGCGGGCGAAACCGGAAATCAGCCGCCCGTTCGACATGCAGTCGAGCATCGACAATTCCTCCGCCATGCGCAGCGGCTCATGCAGCGGCAACAGGTTGCCGTAGATCAGGAGCTTGAGGCGTTTCGTCCGCATCGCGGCGGCCGCGGCCAGCAGGTTCGGCGAATTCATCAGCCCGTAGGGCGAGGTGTGATGCTCGTTGAAGCCGATGCCGTCATAACCGAGCCGGTCCATTTCCTCCCACGCCGCCAGATGCTCGGCATAGGTCTGCGCCGCGACCGCGGGCTTGAAGTGCTTTTTCTCGAGCGGGAACGGCAGCTCGTTGGCGATTTTCAGGTGGTCGAGATGCTCGCCATACGGCAAGAGGTCGAAAACGAAGACTTTCATTGCGCCAAATTCCTTCCGGCTTCAAAAAAACAGAAAACTTTGAACCACAAAGACGCCAAGGCACCAAGTTCATTCTCGCCGCGACCTACGAGCCCGATGATAGTCTTGGCGTCTTGGCGTCTTGGCGTCTTGGCGTCTTGGCGGTTCAACCTTTTATGATACGACGGACGAAGGATGAATAGCCGCCAACAACTCATCAAATCGTTTCGCGATCAAGCGCGATACGCCGACTATCTCGGCTCGCCCTTCACGGCCGCGCTGATGAACCGCGCGGCTGCCTCGCTGGAGCAAGGCGGTCCGATCGCGGCGTTGCTCGGCGATTGGCCGGGCGATCCGTTCGCCGACGGATTGCCGCTGCGTTTCGCCGGCGCGTTGCACGCACTCGTGCTGACCGGCGCCGATCCAGGGCTCGCCGCGCTTTATCCGCCCCACGCAGCCGACATTGATACGGTTTGGCAAGCGGTCGAGGCGGCGATGTCGGCGCGGCCCGAACATTTCGCCGATTATCTTGCGCGCGCCCCCCAAACCAACGAGGTGCGCCGCTCGGCACTGTTGTTGCCCGGTTTTGTCGCCATCGCGCGCGCCACCGGCCTGAAGCTACGCCTGCTCGAGATCGGCGCCAGTGCCGGTTTGAATCAACTATGGGACCACTATCGCTATCGCTACGCCGACAAGGGCTGGGGCGATCCAGCGTCGCCGGTGACGCTGGAATGCGAATGGCGCGGCGCGCCGTTCGATCTCGGCGGGCCCGTGCGCGTGGCGTCGCGCGTCGCTTGCGACCGGGCGCCGATCGACATCGCCGACCCGGCGCAGCGCGTCCACCTGCGTGCCTATATATGGCCGGACCAGTCCGACCGGCTCGCGCGGCTCGACGCGGCGTTGGCGATGACGCTCGCCGCCCGCGTCCGGGTCGAGCCGGCCGACGCGGCCGACTGGGTCGAGGCCCGGCTGGCCGAGCCATCGGACGACGTCGTCACGGTGCTCTATCACTCCGTGGTCTGGCAGTACCTCGGCGAGCCGACCAAGGCGCGCATCCGGGCCAATCTCGACGACCATGGCCGGTGCAGGCCGCTGGCCTGGCTTGCGTTGGAATTTGCCCGGCCGGACTACGACCTGACGCTGACTCTGTGGCGCGGTGACGGGAACAAGACGAGAAAAATCTTGGCCCGGACACACCCGCATGGGGCTTGGCTGGAGTGGCTGGACCAGGGGTTAACAGGCGCCACAGGAAGTTGATCGAGCAAAACCGGCCTATGTGCTATGAATCGGCCGATCTAAAACGACCGTTCCCATTGGGAACGGCAAAACCCCAGGGGGAACGTCATGGATTTTCTGGCACCCTATCGACCGCAATTGCTCAGCATTTTGCGCATCGCGACGGCGCTATTCTTTCTCGAGCACCCGTCGTCCAAATTTCTTGGCTTCCCGCACATCGCTTATTTTGACCATCTGAGCCCGCTCTCGTGGCCGGTCGGTATCGCCGGTATCGTCGAGACGATTTTCGGCATCCTGCTGTTGATCGGCCTGTGGAGCCGCCTTGCGGCCTTCATCCTGTCCGGCGAGATGGCGTGTGCCTATTTCATGTTCCACGTCCCGATGGGCATGCCCCAGCACGGCATCCTGCCGATCCTCAACGGCGGCGAGCCTGCGGTGCTGTACTGCTTCACGTTTCTGTTCCTGGCCGCCGCGGGCGCGGGGCCGTGGAGCGTCGACGCGATGTCGGGCCGCGAGAAGGCCTAGTTCCTACCGCCTTCGGCAAAATGGCGGGCGAGCGATCGCCCGCCATTTTTTCGTCGTCAGTTCGTCTTCTGAAATTTCAGCACGTAGCCGTCGACATTGCTGGCGACGTGCGAATGCGTGTCGCGCTTGTCCTCGGGGTGGCGCAGGAAATCGCCGTGCCCGACCAGCTTGAAGCCTGCCGCCTCGATCTCTTTCGTCACCAGCGCCTCGTCCGAGCGATGCAGTGAGCGCACCACGCTGGTGCCGGCGCCGGGCTTCGCCGACCAGTCGCCCATGATGAAATACGCGCCGGGCTTCAGCGCGGCGTAAATCGCCTTCAGCATCTTGGGCCGGTCGACGCCGAGATAGGTGATGTCGTGATAGGCGAAGAAAAACGTCACCAGGTCGAACTGCATGCCGGGCGGTGCCGGATCGTCGAGCGGCCGCACCACTGAGACGATATTCTTCGCGGCCGGCGACGCGGCGAGCCGCGCCTTCAGCTTGTCGCCGACCCGCGCCATCGCGCCTTCGGAGTTCTGGGCGTAGACCTTGGCGCCGGCACGCGCCATCAGATCGGCCTTGTAGCCGTTGACGGCGAAGATATCGAGCACGGTGACGCCGGGCTTGACGCCGAGATAGGCGAGCCACGCTGCCGGCGCGCGGTTGGCGTCGAGCTTGTGGTCGTCGGCGCTGCGGTCGGGCGCGGCGACGATGGCACCGTAGTCCGGCGTCTGTGCGAACGAAGCCGGCACAGCGGCCAGCAAGAACGCCAGAGCCGCGAAAATCGTGCGTTTCATCGGTTATCTCCTCAAGAACTCATGCCGCCGTCGGCCATCAGGATCGAGCCAGTGGTGAAGCTGCTTTGGTCGGACGCCAGGAACAGCGCCGCCTTTGCGATCTCCTCGGGCCGTGCATGGCGATGCAGCGGAATCGCCTGATCCAATAATTTCGTTCCATCAAGCCCGGTCATCGCGCCGATGCCCTTTTCGATATTGAGCTGGAATTGATTGTCGATCGGGCCGGGATGCAGCGTGTTGACCCGGATGTTCCGCGCCGCGCCGTTCTTCGAGACGCTGCGCATCAGCCCGACCTGCGCGTGCTTGGCGGTGACATAGGCGACGCTGCCGCCGCCGTCGCCGCGCACGCCGACCACGCTCGACGTGATGACGATGCTGCCGCCGTCGTTCATCCGCGGCAGGCCGTACTTGCAGGCGAGGAACGCGCCACGGATATGCACCGCGATGACGCCGTCAAAAACGTCCTCGGGATATTCCTCGATCGGCGAGACCACGCCGGCGGTGCCGGCATTGCTGAACAGCACGTCGATCTTGCCCCATTTTTTCACGGTGGCGTCGAGATAGGCCTTCACCTGGTCCGCCTTGGTGACGTCGGCGGCGAAGGTGGAGGCGTTCTTGCCGTCAAGCGACGCGAACGCCTTTGCAAGATCCGCCTCACGCAGATCGACCAGCATCACCTTGGCGCCTTCGGCCAGAAACAGTTTCGCGCTGGCAAGCCCGACGCTGCCGGCGCCACCGGTGATGACGCAGACCTTGTTGTTGAGTGCCGGCATCCGTTCCTCCCTTGCCGCCGGGGCGAGCCTCCCTATAATGCGCCGCTTCCGCAAGCGATTTTCTCGGGGTGCGCCGTTGCAGCCGGCCGTCGGCATCATTATGGGCAGCCAGTCCGACTGGGACACGATGCGCCACGCTGCCGATATGCTCGAGGCGCTGGGGATCGCGCACGAGACGCGCATCGTCTCCGCGCATCGCACGCCGAAACGCCTTGTCGCCTATGCCGAGGGCGCGCGCGACCGCGGCCTCAAGGTCATCATCGCGGGCGCGGGCGGCGCCGCGCATCTGCCGGGCATGGTGGCGTCGATGACGCCGCTGCCCGTGCTCGGCGTGCCGGTGGAAACGGCCGCGCTCAAGGGCATGGATTCGCTGCTCTCCATCGTGCAGATGCCGGGTGGCGTGCCGGTCGGCACGCTTGCCATCGGCAAGGCCGGCGCGACCAACGCCGCGCTGCTCGCGGCTGGCATTCTCGCCCTCGGCGACGCCAAGATCGCGAAGGCGCTCGACAAGTGGCGCAAGGCGCATACCGACGCGGTGGCCGAGACGCCGGCAAAATCGTAACG
>JANWJX010000005.1 GCA_025451725.1 Allostellaceae bacterium | reverse complement strand
GCGATTCCGCTGGTGATCCTGACGTTCTTCCTGCCGGCCCCGTTCGGGCCGTGGGCGGGCTGCGTCCTGTTCGCCGCGGCGGGCGTCACCGACTGGCTCGACGGCCAGCTCGCGCGGCGCTGGCATCAGCAATCGGCCTGGGGGCGCGTGCTCGATCCGATCGCCGACAAGCTGCTGGTCGCGACCGTGCTGTTCATGCTGGCGGCGCTGGAACGCATCACGCCCGCGACGATCTTTCCGGCGCTGGTGATCCTGGCGCGCGAGATCCTGGTCTCCGGCCTGCGCGAGCATCTCGCGATGCTCAACGTGCCGGTGCCGGTGTCGCGGCTTGCCAAGTGGAAGACGGCGCTGCAAATGGTGGCGATCGGCGTGCTGCTGATCGGCGACGCAGGCCCCGCGGCCTTACATCTGCAGATTGTCGGCGAGCTGCTGCTGTGGCTTGCCGCCGCGCTGACCCTCATCACCGGCTACGATTACTGGCGCGCCGGCATGTCGCATATCAGCGACGAAGACGCGCCGAAGGCCGCCAAGACCGAAAGCGTCCACTGAGTGACGTATCGATGGAAGCATCGATACTTCACGACGGTCGCGACCGCGACCGCGCGCCTACTGGCGCGGAAGCCAAGCGCGCGGACGCGCGCGCCGGCGACTGAGGCAAAATAAAATGCCGCACATCGGGCCGGTCTTCGGCCTTGCCGGCTGGAGCGGCAGCGGCAAGACTACGCTGATCGAGAAATTGCTGCCCGAGTTTGCGGCGCGCGGTTTGCGCGTCTCGACCCTCAAACACGCCCATGTCGATTTCGATTTCGACAAGCCCGGCAAGGATTCCTGGCGCCACCGCCACGCCGGCGCGTTCGAGGTGATGGTGTCGTCGCCGAAACGCTGGGCGCTGATCCACGAAATACGCCACGACGCCGAGCCGACCCTGCCGGAACTGCTGGCGCGCATGAACCAGGCCGACTTGGTGCTGGTCGAGGGCTTCAAGCGCGATCCGTTTCCGAAACTCGAAGTGCATCGCGTCGTGCTCGGCAAGACGCTGCTCGCGCCCGACGATGCCGACATCGTCGCCATCGCGTCGGACGAGCCCGTGGCCACCAGGCTGCCGCGCTTCGATCTCGACGACGTGGCGGGAATTGCCGCGTTCATTATCGGCCAATGCCGTCTTGCGCCGCCTGGCCGAACGGCCTAGCTCTAGCGGCATGAAGCTCCTCTATTTCGCCCATTTGCGGACCAAGATCGGCACCGCCGAGGAGCAGCTCGACCTGCCGCCCGGAATCGGCGACGTCGCCGCGCTGCTCGAATTCCTGAAGGGCAGGGGACCGAAATTCGCCGACGCGCTGGGCAACCGCAAGGCGGTGCGCGTCGCGGTCAACCAGACCTATGTCGGTTGGGATCATCCGCTGAAACCGGGCGACGAGGTTGCGATCTTCCCGCCGGTCACGGGCGGCTGACAATGATCCGTGTGCAGCCCGAGGATTTCGATGTCGGCGCCGAGATCGAGGCGCTGACGCGCGGCAAGACCGGCATCGGCGGCGTGGCGTCGTTCGTCGGCCTCATGCGCGACGTCGCCGGCGACAAATCGATCAGCGCGATGACGCTGGAACATTATCCCGGCATGACCGAACGCGAGCTCGAACGCATCGAGGCGGAGGCGCAACGGCGCTGGCCGCTGATCGCGTCGCTGGTGATCCATCGTTACGGCCGCATGCTGCCGGGCGACCGTATCGTGCTGGTCGCAACCGCGTCGGCGCATCGCGCGGCCGCGTTCGAGAGTTGCGAATTCCTGATGGATTATCTCAAGACCAAGGCGCCGTTCTGGAAACAGGAAGAAACGCCGGAGGGCGCGCGCTGGGTCGCCGCCGACGCGAGCGACGACGCGGCCGCGTCGCGCTGGACCAAGGAATAGGGACACGATGGCGAAGACATTGCTCGACATGGCCGGTGCCGATCTCACCCCCGCGCGGGTCGCGGACGCGGCGCTGGTGTTGATCGACTTGCAGAACGAATATCTCGCCGGGCCGATCGCGGTAAGCGGCGCGCCAGCCGCCGTCGCTAACGCCGCGCGGCTATTGAAGGCGGCCCGCGACGCCCGCGCACCGATCTTTCATATCGCGCACAAGGGCCGCGCCGGCAGCCTGTTCGATCGCGAGGCCGAGCGCGGCCAGATCGTGCCGGCGCTGACCCCCACGGCCGACGAGCCGGTGGTCGAAAAGGGGATGCCCAACGCATTCGCCGGTACCGATCTCAAGGCGCGGCTCGACGCAGCCGGCCGCAAGAACCTGATCCTGTGCGGGTTCATGACGCATATGTGCGTCAGCTCGACGGCCCGCGCCGCGACCGATCTCGGCTTCCGCGTCACCATCGACGCGTCGTCCTGCGGCACGCGCGACCTGCCCGACGGCAAAGGCGGCACGGTCGCCGCGTCGGTGCTGCATGATGTATCGCTCGCCGAACTCGCCGACCGTTTCGCGATTATCGCGCGTGCGACGGACGAAATTATCTAAGCGTCTCGCTTTATTAGCTGGCCATTCCGGCGGAAGCCGGAATCCATCTATCCCGCATTCTCCATGGGGCGGAATGGACCCCGACTTTCGTCGGGGTGGAGCGATTTACTTCGCCAGCCCCAACAATTTCGCCGCGTTGTCCTTGAGGATCAGCGGACGCACCTCGGGGCGGATGTCGATGGTTTCGAAATCCTTGAGCCACCGGTCCGGCGTGATGACCGGGAAATCCGAGCCGAACAGCACCTTGTTCTTGATCAGCGTGTTGGCGTAGCGGATCAGCGACTGCGAGAAATATTTCGGCGACCAACCCGATAGGTCGATATAGACGTTGGGTTTGTGCTGGCACACCGACAGCGCCTGTTCCTGCCATGGGAAGGACGGGTGCGCCATGATGATCGACATGTCGGGGAACTCGACCGCGACTTCGTCGAGATACATGGGGTTCGAATATTCGAGCTTGATGCCGCCGCCGCCGCGCATGCCCGAGCCGACGCCGGTCTGGCCGGTGTGGAACAGCGCGATCAGCTTGTGCTCGGCGATCACCTCGTAAAGCCCGTACGCCATGCGGTCGTTGGGATAGAACGCCTGGCTCGACGGGTGGAACTTGAAGCCTTTGACGCCGTAATTCTTGATCAGGTCGCGCGCCTCGCGCACCCCGAGCTTGCCCTTGTGCGGGTCGATGCTGGCGAAGGGGATGAGAATGTCGTCGTTCTCGGCGACCTGGCGCGCCACCTCCTCGTTGGGATAGCGCCGCCGGCCGGTGGCGGCCTCGGCGTCGACCGTGAAGATCACCGCCGCGGTCTTCCGCTCGCGGTAGTACTGCGCGATCTCCTTGATCGGCTTCGGCTCGTAAGTGGTCTTGAAATACTTCGCCATGAAGGCGCGGCCTTCGGCGCCATCCTCGTAGGAAGGGCTGCCCGGCGGGCCGTCGGCATGCGTATGGACGTCGATGGCGACGACGGAATTGAGATCGATCATGGATATACCTTTCTTTCCCCGCGCGGAGATTGCACGGCGCCATGGCCTCTTGCAAGATCGCGGGGCGCGAAAAACCAAGGAAGAGGACGCCCTGCATGATTCCCGATCTCAAGACCCAGTTCGCCTTTCAGATCCGGATCGACTTCAAGGAGCGCGTCATCATGGCATCGCCGCGCGGCAATCGCGGCTACGTGCCGCCGACCGGCGGCTGGGTCGACGGGCCCCGGCTCAAGGGCAAGGTGCTGGGCTATACCGGCGCCGACTGGGCCTGGACGCGGCCCGACGGCGTGCTCGAGCTCAACGCGCATTACCTGCTCGAGGCCGAGGACGGCACCCCGATCTATATCCAGAACAGGGGCTATCTCTATCGGCACGATGCTAGCGGCAAGATCCTTCCGGGTCCCGGCGGCCCGGAAATTCCGCATTATTTCTACATCACCCCGACTTTCGACGTCGCCAAGGGCAAGCACGATTGGCTGACGCGCACCATTATCGTCGGCCAGGGCGTGCGGCATACCAATCCTGACCACACCATGTTCACCTACTACACGGTGGGTTAGTCGGCCGCCTGCCAGTCGCGCGCGAATTCGTCGAGCTCGGCAGGGTTGAGGTCCGACACCGCCCAGAACCGCATCCCGTCGCGCACCCAGGTGACGAAGTGGTAGCCCTTGCGTGCCGTGTCGCGCGCCGCGGCGTCGCCGGCGACGGTCGGCCAGACATAAAGATCGATGGCATGCCTGCCGTGGCCGTAGACCAGCGCCGCGGTCGGCCGTCCGTCGACGGCGTCGATGCGGCCGCCGCGCAGCGGGAAGCCCGCCGCCGCGAGGTCCTTGACCGGTGGGGTAAAATCGAGCCTGCCGTCGAACCACGGCTTGACCGTGTGCTTGTCGGTCGAGGCGACGTCGATGGCGTGGCCCGATTGCAGCGCGCGCAGATGCCCGTCGAGCACGGACTGCGCGTCGCCGCCGTCACGCGGCACATGGATCGCCAGCATCAGCGCCGCCGCGACCGCCGCGCCCAGGCCGAACGAGCCGATCCAGCCTCCCCATTGCAGCCGGCGCCGCGTCGCTGCCGGCCTCGTCACATTGCTCTGCGCCAGTACCGCCATGCGTCGGCGAAAATCGTCGGAAGCGGCGAAGCGCGTCGCCTCGGTGCGCGTCGTTTCCTTGATCCGGCGCAATTGCGCTTGCAGCGCGCGGCATTCGGCGCAGCCGTCGAGATGCGCCGCGATCGCGGCGGCGTCGCGGGCGTCGAGTTCGCCGTCGATGTCGGCTTGCACCAGCAACCGAAGCTCCTGGTGACGATCGTCGTTCATGCTCCACCTGCCTTCGCCAACCGCGCCAAATTGCGGCGCGCGCGCCATAGCCGCGACATCACCGTGCCGATCGGCACGCCGGCGATTTCGGCGATGGCGCGATACGGCATTTCCTCAAGATCGCACAGCACGATCGCTTCGCGCTGCTCGACCGGCAGCGCCGCCAGCAGCGCGTCGAGCCGCGCGCGGTCTTGCATCTTGCCGACCGCGGTTTCGGGGTTGTCGCCCGGATCGCGCAGTGTGTCCGCGAGCGAGCCTTCCTCGCCGTCGCCGTCGAGCGGCAGCGTCGCCAGCCCGCGCCGCGCCGCCAGCCGATCGTAGGCGACGTTGCGCACGATGCGCAGCAGCCAGGCGCGCCCGTCGCCGCCCGCGAACGAGGAGAAATATCTGAGGCCGCGCAGCAGCGCGTCCTGAACCACGTCCTCGGCCTCGGTCGCGTCACGCATCAGCCACCGCGCCAGGTTGTAGGCCGCGTCGAGATGGGGCAGGGCGATGCTATCGAACGACGGGGCGGGCATGAGACGGCCGGGCTCTCGCGGCGGGGGCTGCGCGAGTATAGCCCGGCCGGGTGTCGCGTGGACGGTCCCCACGCTCATCGCACCACGATGGTCCCCGTCATCATGGGATGCAACGAACAGAAATATTTGTAGGTGCCCGTCCTGTCGAACGTGACGGAAAATTTGTCGTCGGTGTCGAGCGGCGGCGATTTGAAATTCCCCGCGCCGATTCCGACGACGGTGTGCGGAATGTCGTCGCGGTTGATGAAGATCACGCGCGTGCCGGCCGCGACCGTCACGCGGTTCGGGGTGAAGACGAAATTGTCGATGGTGACGGTCTGGTCGGCCGCGCGGGCGATGAGGGGCGTCAGCAACATCGCGGCGACGAGGAGAAGAAATTTCAGGCGTCGCACGGTTCACGCTCCCAGCGGCCGGTCGATAATGGCAAGACGCTTCTTGCCGGCGACGTGAGACACCGTCGAAACGCCAAGCAGTTCGCGCAGACGCCCGGGCTCCACCTTCATCGGGCCGGGGCTGGGTGCCGTGCCGGGGGTCGGCTGCGGGAACGCCGTCGACATGCCGGTGTGGAACGCGACGTTGCCTTCGACCTTTTGCAGCAATTGATGGATGTGACCGTTGAGCACCGTCACCGAGCCGAAACGCTTGAGCAATGTCAGCGCCTGCGCGCCGTCCTCGGTGCCCCAGCCCCATTGCGGATAGACCTGCCACAGCGGCATGTGGATCGTCACGACGATCGGCTGGCTGGCGGAGCGGCCCTTGAGATCGTTCTCGATCCACGCCAGCTGCGCCGCGCCGAGACTGCCTTCGCCGCCGGGCTTGAGTTGCGCCACATTGACCAGCGCGACGAAATGCACGCCCTTTTGGTCGAAACTGTACCAGCCACCCGGCTTGGCGCCCTGCGGCGCGAAGCTGGCGAAGAACGGCTCGCCGTTATCGACCAGCATGTCGTGCTCGCCGGGAATAAAGTGCGTTTCGATCCCGGTCGCCTCGATCAGCGACCGCGCCGTGTCCCATTCGCTGGCGCGCGACAGATGGCTGACGTCGCCGGTATGCAGCATGAAGGCCGGGCGCGGATTCATCGCCGCGATGCGGTCGAGCAGCGACTTGAAGGTTGCCGTCGCGTCGGGGTTGGCCGGCTTGTTGAAACCGATATGGGAATCGCTGATCTGCACGAACGTCAGATCCGCGCCCATTTCGGCCGCCTCGGCGGTGCCGAGCAGCGCCGAGCGCGGCACGCCGCCGCTCACCGTCCACAGCACCCCGGCGCCCGCCCACAACCCGCATTCCAGCGCGCGGCGGCGGGTCAATCCTTTGGTTTCGTCCGACATCTTCGGTCTCCGATCCTGGTCGATACCCAGGAGAAGACCGGCACAACAGAAGGTTTATTCCCCGGAACAGCCCGGCCCATCTATTCGTTGTATCTAGTGCGGGGCTTGGCGGGGCGAGTGCTTTCGCCTAATTATAGTACCGCAATTCGGCGCGGTTCCTTGTGGTCCGCGCGCTAATCCGAAACGGAGGATCGAGAATGTTGAAGAAATACGGTTTGGCCCTGTTGGCGGCCGGTGCCTTGGCCTTGGGCGGCGCTGCGATCGCTCCGGAAGCCCATGCCCAAGGCGGCGTCACCGCCGGCGTCCTGACCTGCAATGTCAGCAGCGGCTTCGGCTTCGTCTTCGGCTCGTCGCGCGACCTGAACTGCGTCTATTCGACCACTGGCGAGCACTATGTCGGCTCGATCAACAAGTACGGCGTCGATATCGGCTTTACCAAGGGCGGCGTTATCGTTTGGACGGTCATTGCGCCGACCGCCAATCTCGCGCCGGGCACGCTCGGTGGCCATTACGCCGGCGCGACCGCCGGCGCCACGGCCGTTGTTGGCGTCGCCGCGCACGCACTGGTCGGCGGCAACAACAACACCATCACCCTTCAGCCGCTGAGCATCGAAGGCAACCAGGGCCTCAACGTTGCCGCGGGCATCGCGGAAGTGACGCTCCGCCCGGCGGGGATGTAACCATTTAGTCGATCATCCGATCGGGGTAGCCGATACCCCGATCGGATTATTCCGACGGCGCGTCTGCCCCTTTTTAGTTGGATTCAGGTCGGCGGAAAATCTATCGGCGACTCCCTGCCTCCATTATGGTTAACAAACATGGTTAACGAAGGTTAACCATATCAACCTGCGGAGGTAATTCGTCATGCAGAAACTTGTCGCCGCTCTCGCGGTCATTTCGGCCCTCGGCTTTGCCGGCAGCGTCTTTGCCGCGCCGATGCAACTCACCGACAATCAACTCGACGTCGTGACGGCCGGTCATACATCGTCGCATGCCTTCGCCGCGACCAGCGGCGTTGCGGGCGGCAACACCGGCTCGGGCACGCTGCAGGTTTCCTACGCGCACGCGCATGGCGATTCCGCCGTCGCGGTCGGCGGCGTTCTCTCCGTCGGTGTCGGGACGCACTCGTTTGCGGCCGGCTCGACCGTGGCCGCCGCCTCCTCGTCGAGCGGCGGACGCTAAAGCGCTCGGATCACTGCTCAAAAACGCCCCGCGCCAAAGCGCGGGGCGTTTGCTTTTTCCGGCGCGCCGCCCTTTCCCAAGCGCGTCGGCCGGCGCTAGACTGGCCCTAACGTAATGACGGTGTGGCCTCATGGCACCGCACCGCGAGGGATGGGAATGCTGGAGGGCGACGTCGCGGACCGGGACACGTTCCCGAAGCTGTTGGCGCGGAACGCGCGGCGGTTTGGCGCGCGCCCGGCGTTCCGCCACAAGGATCGGGGCATCTGGCATAGCTGGAGCTGGGCCGAGGTCGAGCGCGAGGTTCGTGCCTATGCGCTCGGCCTGTCGCGGCTCGGGCTGAGACGCGGCGACGCTTTCGCCATCCTCGGCAACAACCGCCCCAAGCTCTATTGGTCGTTCGCGGCGGCGCAATGGCTCGGCGCGGTGCCGGTGCCGCTTTACGCCGACGCCATCGCCGACGAGGTCGGCTATGTCCTCGCCCATGCCGAAGCGCGTCTCGCGGCGGTGCAGGACCAAGAGCAAGTCGACAAGGTCATTTCCGTGTCGGCGCGCGTGCCGCGTCTCGGGCGTTTGCTCTACGACGAGCCGCGCGGATTGCGCGATTACGATCATACGCAACTTGTCTCGATCGACGACGTCATCGCCGACGGCCGCCGTGCCCTTGCCGAGGACCCGACACTCGACGCCTGGCTCGACGCCGAGTTGGCCAAGGGCAAAGGCGACGATGTTTGCGTCATTCTCTACACGTCGGGCACGACCGGCCGGCCGAAGGGCGTCGAGATCGGCTCGGGCCGCGCCATCGGCGCCGCGGTCAATTCCGTCGCCTTCGACCGGCTGAACGAGCGGGACGAAGTGCTTGCCTATCTGCCGCTCGCCTGGGCGGGCGATCACTATCTGACCTACGCGCAATCCTTCGTCGCCGGCTTTTGCGTGTCTTGTCCCGAAAGCCCCGAGACCGTGCAGGAAAATCTCCGCGAGATCGGCCCGACTTACTATTTCGGTCCGCCGCGCGTATTCGAGACGATGCTCACCGCGACCACGGTGCGCATTGCCGACGCTTCGGCGCTGAAGCGCGCGCTGTACCGATATTTCATTGGCATCGCACGGCGTTACGGCGAGCGGATTCTGAACCGCGAGCGCGTCCCCTTCTGGCCGCGGCTGCAATACGCGATCGGGCGCCTCTTGGTCTATGAGCCGCTGAAGAACGCGCTCGGTTTTTCACGGGTCCGCGTCGCCTACACCGCGGGCGAGGCGATCGGCCCCGATCTTTTCTCGTTCTATCGCTCGCTCGGCATGAACCTCAAGCAATTCTACGGCCAGACCGAGGCGTTCATTCTGCTGACATCGCAGACCGACCGCGACGTGCGGCCGGACACGGTGGGGCCGGTGATCGCCGATGTCGAAGTGCGCATCTCCGACGACGGCGAGGTCCTGTACAAGAGCGCGAGCCAGTTCCTGGGGTATCTCAAGGACGCGGAGCGAACGGCGGAGGCGATGACCGCCGACGGCTACGTTAAGACCGGCGACGCCGGCTTTTTCGACGCCGCGGGCCATCTTCACATCATCGACCGGGCGAAGGATGTCGGCCGGCTGCGCAACGGCGCGTTGTTCGCGCCCAAATACATCGAGAACAAGCTCAAATTCTTTCCCAACATCCGCGAAGCGGTCGCGTTCGGCGACGGCCAAGACTTCGTGACGTGTTTTCTCAACATCGATTTGACCGCGGTCGCCGACTGGGCAGAACGCAACGGCGTCACCTACGGCTCCTACCAGGAGCTGGCGGGACACGATCGCGTCATCGAGCTGCTCGCCGAGCATGTCCGCGCAGTCAATCGCGATCTTGCCGCCGAGACCGCGACCGCGGCCGCGCAAATCCGCCGGTTCCTGGTGCTGCACAAGGAACTCGATGCGGACGACGGCGAGCTGACGCGGACGCAGAAAGTGCGGCGGCGCTTCATCGCCGAGCGCTATGCGAAGCTGGTCGATGGGCTGTACGGCACGAGCAAGACCGTCGACATCGCCACCGAGGTGATGTTCGAAGACGGGCGCAAGGGTACGATTTCGGCGCGCGTTAAGATCTACGACTTGGCGTCCGGCGAGGCGCCGGCTGAACTGGCGGCGGCGTGACCGACGCTTCCGTCAACGTCGCGGCGGGCGAAACGCTGCTGGCCGTCGACGGGATTTCGCTCCGGTTCGGCGGCGTGACGGCGCTCAATGACGTGTCGTTCGATATCAAGCGCGGCGAGATTCGCGCGATCATCGGGCCGAACGGCGCCGGCAAGACCTCGATGCTTAACGTCATCAACGGTTTCTATCATCCGCAGCGCGGCGCGATCCGGTTTCGCGGCCAGAATCTCACGCGCATGAATCCCGGGTTCGCGGCGCGCAATGGCATCGCCCGCACGTTCCAGAACGTCGCGCTGTTCCGCGGCATGACGACGCTCGACAATCTGATGACCGGCCGCGCCCTCAAGATGAATCGCGGGTTGTTCTGGCAGTTGCTGCGCCACGGCCCCGCGATGGACGAGGAGATCGAACATCGCCGCGTGGTCGAGGACATCATCGATTTCCTTGAAATCGAAGCGATCCGCCGCGTTCCAGTCGGGCGCCTGCCTTACGGCCTGCAAAAGCGGGTGGAACTCGGCCGCGCCCTGGCGATGGAGCCTGAGCTGCTGCTGCTGGACGAGCCGATGACGGGGATGAATCTCGAGGAAAAAGAGGATATGTGCCGCTTTATCCTCGAGGTGAACGGCCAGTTCGGCACAACGATCGCGTTGATCGAGCATGACATGGGCGTGGTCATGGATTTGTCGAACCGTGTCGTCGTGCTCGACTACGGCCGCAAGATCGCCGACGACGTTCCCGCGGCGGTCAAGCAGGACGCGGCCGTGATCGCCGCCTATCTCGGCGTGGCGGGGTAGGGCGCTTCCGTGCATCTCCTCTATCTCATCCTGGTCGATCCGTTCGTGCAGATGGGCACGGCGCCCGACCTGTTGGCGCAAACGCTGTGGGAAGGGCTGGTTTCGGGCGTGCTCTATGCGCTGATCGCGCTCGGTTTCGTGCTGATCTACAAGGCGTCGGGGGTATTCAATTTCGCCCAGGGCATCATGGTCGTGTTCTCGGCGCTGACACTGGTCGGGCTCTACGCCGCCGGCGTTCCCGCGCTGCTCGCGCTGGCGCTGACCGCAGCGGTGATGTTCGTGCTCGCAGTCGGCATCGAGCGTCTGGTCTTGCGGCCGCTGGTCAACCGTCCCGACATCATTCTGTTCATGGCGACGTTCGGCCTGACCTATCTCCTGATCGGGATCGGCGAATTGATATTCGGCGGCGACACCAAACAGATGATCGCCAAGCAACTCTATCTGCCGAGCGGCGCCATCGACCTGCCGATGCTGGGTGGCGTAGTGCGGCTACAGAAGCTCGACATCGCGGCGGCGATCATCGCGTCGGTATTGGTCGCGGCGCTGACAGTCGTGTTCCAATACACGCGGATTGGCCGCGCGTTTCGCGCCGTCGCCGACAGCCACCGCGCCGCGCTGTCGGTCGGGATCTCGCTCAATCAGATCTGGATCATCGTCTGGTTCGCGGCCGGCATTGTGGCGCTGGCGACCGGCATCATGTGGGGCGCGCGCTCCGAGGTTTCGTTCGCGCTCGAGGTGGTGGCGCTGAAAGCGCTGCCGGTGCTGATCCTCGGCGGCTTCACCTCGATCCCCGGCGCGATCGTCGGCGGTTTGATCATCGGCCTCAGCGAGAAATTGTTCGAGCTTTATTGGGGGCCGCTGATGGGCGGCGGCACTGAATCCTGGTTTGCCTACGTCATCGCGCTGATCGTGCTGCTGTTCCGGCCGCACGGCCTGTTCGGCGAAGTCATCATCGAACGGATCTGACGATGCTCTACCGCGAAGTCGGCCAGTACCACACCAACTACCGCGCCGACATGCGGATATTCCCGATTCTTCAAGACCGGATCGGCATTCTCGTCATTCTTGCGATCGCGTTCCTGGGAGTGCCGCTGATTGGCGGCTCGTTCTTCCTCGACGTCGTCGCGACGCCGTTCCTGATCTACGCGCTCGCCGCGATCGGGCTCAACCTGTTGACCGGATACACCGGGCTGCTGTCGCTCGGCACCGGCGGCTTCATGGGGATCGGCGCTTATACCTGCTACAAGCTCACCACCTGGTTCCCCGGCGTCGACATCGTCGTCTGGATCTTGGCGGGAGGGCTCGCGGCGGCGGCGGTCGGCGCCTTGTTCGGCCTGCCGAGCCTGCGCATCAAGGGCTTCTATCTCCTGGTCGCGACGCTGGCGGCGCAATTCTTTTTGCAATGGGCCTTCGAGCGCATCCCGTGGCTCTACAACAACAATATTTCCGGCACGATCGAAGTGCCGACGCGCACGCTGTTCGGGTTGCCGATCACCGGCGCGACCGCGACGCCGGTGACGCGCTACGAGGTGGCGTTGTGCATCGTCGTCGCTCTGACCTGGCTCGCGTCCAATCTGGTTCACGGGCGCATCGGGCGAAGTTGGATGGCGGTGCGCGACATGGACATCGCCGCGGAGTTGATCGGCATCAAGCTGCTCCCGACCAAGCTCCTGTCGTTCGCGATCTCGTCTTATCTCTGCGGCGTCGCCGGCGCGATGCTGGTCTTCCTGTGGTACGGCAGCGCCGAACCGACGGTGTTCTCGATCGATCTTTCTTTCACCATCTTGTTCATGGTGATCATCGGCGGCCTCGGCAGCCTGCTGGGCGCGTTCCTGGGCGCCGCGTTGATTCATGTGCTGCCGATCGTGCTGCGCGGCGTGCCGCCAGCGCTGGGACTGAATATCGCGTCGTCGACGGTCGAACACCTTAACTTGATGATTGTGGGCGCTCTGATTATCCTATTCCTGGTGGCCGAGCCTTTCGGTCTCGCGAGGCTCTGGCAAACGGGAAAACAAAAGCTGCGGGTCTGGCCGTTTCCGTATTAGACGCCGCGGCGACAACCGGGAGGTAGACATGTCGCTGAGATGGACGTCGATCGCCGCATGCGCGGCGATGTTGATCGGACTGGCTTTGCCGGCTTTCGCCGACGACCAGATTTACGTGCCGCTGTTCTCCTATCGCACTGGCCCGTTCGCCGGCTCGGGCATCCCGATCGCCGACGGCATGCATGACTATCTGACCATGCTGAACGAACGCGACGGCGGCATCGGCGGCGTACGCCTCGCGCTCGAGGAGTGCGAGACCGGTTACGACACCAAGAAGGGCATCGAGTGCTACGAGGCGGTGAAGGGCAAGAAGCCGGTCATCGTCAATCCATGGTCCACCGGCATCACGCTGGCGCTGATTCCGAAGGCCGCGGTGGACAAGATTCCGATCCTGTCGATGGCATACGGATTGTCGGCCGCCGCGCTCGGCGACACGTTCCCCTGGATCTTCAATCCGCCCGACACGTATTGGGATGGGCTTTCGGTCATCGTGAAACAGATCGCCGCCCGCGAAGGCGGCTTCGACAAGCTCAAGGGCAAGACAATCGGCTACATCTATCTCGACGCGCCCTATGGCAAAGAGCCGATCCCGCTGTTGCAGCAACTGGCGAAGAATTACGGCTTCAACGTCAAACTTTATCCGGTTGCCGCGGCCGAGATGCAGAACCAGTCGTCGCAATGGCTCAATGTGCGCCGTGACCGCCCGAACTACATGATCATGTGGGGCTGGGGCGCGATGCAGCCGACCGCGGTGAAGGAAGCGGTCAAGACCGGCTACATGATGGCGAATTTCTATTCCATCTGGTGGATCGGCGAGGGCGAGGTCCAGGGTGCCGGTCCCGGCGCCAAGGGTCTCAAGAATTTGAACTGGCACAATAACGGCACCGGCTACCAGGCGTTCGCGGACATCAAGAAATACGTGCTCGATAAAGGCCTCTCCAAAGGCTCGCCGAGCGAGTTCGGCCTCGAGCTCTACGATCGCGGCGTTTACAACTCGGTGCTGATCGCGGAAGCGATCCATGTCGCGCAGAAACTCACGAAGGCCAAGGTCGTGACCGGCGCCGACGTGCGTCGCGGCATGGAGAATCTCGATCTGTCGTCGACCCGCTGGAAGGAGATCGGTCTCGACGGCTTCGCCAACTCGCTGGCCCTGTCCTGCGCGGACCACAACGGTCACGGCAACCTGTTCGTGCAAGAGTGGGACGGCACGAAATGGGTGAAGGCATCGGGCGACGTCGGCCCAATGAACGACGTGGTCGATCCGTTGCTCGCTGCGGCCGCGAAGGAATACGTCGACAAGAATACCGGCTGGCCCAAGCGCACCGAGGCCTGCGACCATACGAGCTGATGACGCTCGCGCATGAGACGAACGGCGCCGCCCCATCGTCCGAGGCGGCGCCGGTTCTCGTCGTCAACAATATCGAAGTCGTCTACGACCATGTGATTCTGGTGCTGAAGGGCGTGTCCCTGAGGGTGTCCAAGGGCGGCATCGTCGCGCTGCTCGGCGCGAACGGCGCCGGCAAGACCACCACCCTCAAGGCGATTTCCAATCTGCTGCGCGCCGAGCGCGGCGACGTCACCAAGGGCTCGATTACTTTCAACGGCACGCGCGTCGACAAGCTGACGCCGAACGAATTGGTGCGGCGCGGCTGCATCCAGGTGCTCGAAGGCCGCGTCTGCTTCGGTCACCTCACCATCGAGGAAAATCTCCTGACCGGCGCATTCTCGCGCCGCGACGGCGCGGCCGCGATCCGCCGCGATCTCGAGATGATCTACGAGAGTTTTCCGCCGCTGCGCGCGCGGCGCCATGCGGTCGCCGGCTATACCTCGGGC
Organism: Allostellaceae bacterium; assembly: GCA_025451725.1. Classification (GTDB taxonomy): domain Bacteria; phylum Pseudomonadota; class Alphaproteobacteria; order ATCC43930; family CGMCC-115725; genus JAATGI01. The sequence continues at coordinate 1,117 of JANWJX010000005.1, read as the reverse complement.
GGCGAGCAGCAGATGTGCGCGATCGGCCGGGCGATGATGTCGCATCCGACCATGGTGCTGCTTGACGAGCCGTCGATGGGGCTGGCGCCGCAGGTCGTGCAGGAGATTTTCGACATTGTCGGCAATCTCAACCGAGAGCAGGGCGTCTCGTTCCTGCTCGCCGAGCAAAACGCCAATCTGGCGCTGCAATATGCGCATCACGGCTACATCCTCGAAAACGGCCGGGTGGTGATGGACGGCACGGCCGAGAATTTGCGCGAAAACTCCGACGTGAAGGAATTTTATCTCGGTGTATCCGAGCACGGCCGCCGTTCGTTCCGCGACGTGAAGAGCTACCGCCGCCGCAAGCGGTGGCTGGCGTGACGACGGGCGATCATTACGACGCGGATGAGACGCGCGATCCGCGGGCACGGGAAAGCGCGCTGTTGGCGCGCTTGCCCGGTGTCGTCGAGGCGGCGCTGACCGCGCCCGGCTGGCGCGCGCATCTCGGCGCGATCGACCCGCGCGGCGTGACCAGCCGCGCCGCGCTGGCGGCGCTGCCGGTGCTTCGCAAATCGGATTTGCCCGCGCGGCAGAAAGCGGCGCCGCCGTTTGCCGGATTGACGCCCGCGCGGGCGGCGGAGTTCGCGCGGCTCTTCACCTCGCCGGGTCCGATCTACGAGGCGGAGACCGACGACCGCGATCCGTGGCATTCGGCGCGTGCCCTGTTCGCGGCCGGGCTACGCGGCGGCGATATCGTCCTCAACACCTTCGCTTATCATTTGACGCCGGCCGGGTTCATGATGGATTCGGGCGCGCGCGCGTTGGGCTGCGCGGTGATCCCCGCGGGACCGGGCAACACCGAACAGCAACTCAATGTGATCGCCGCCTTTCGCCCCAACGCCTACGCCGGCACGCCCGACTTCCTCAACATCCTGCTCGACGCCGCCGCGAAAGCGGACGTGGATGCAAGCTGCATCAAAAAGGCGACGGTCGGCGGCGCGGCTTTTCCCCGCTCCTTGCAAGAGAGTTTCGCGGCGCGCGGCATCGCCGCCTATCAGACCTATGGCACCGCCGAACTCGGCGTCATCGCCTACGAAACGCCGGCGCGCGAAGGGCTGGTAGTGAGCGAGGAGCT
>JANWJX010000004.1 GCA_025451725.1 Allostellaceae bacterium | reverse complement strand
CGGCCCGCCGGGAACGTGAAATCGCCGAGACAGCCGAGACGTCGCAGGCGCTGCATCTCATCGGCGATGGTGCAGACGTCGCCATCGGAGCCGTTGAGCGCCCAATTGCCGTGGATGAAGAACCATTTGTCGAGCGGTAGGCCGGTTTCGCGCCGGATGGTTTCGAGCGTCAGGGCCAGAGACACGTCGAATCGGCGCCCATCAAGTTCCGGCGTGTTGCGCCCTTGAAAAAATGCGCGCGTCGCCGGTGACGAGAAGCAATATTTTTCGTTGCCCGTGAAGTATTCATGATGGAAATGAACCTGGATTTCGTGACCGGTTGCGTTCGCGATATGCCGCATCGCGGTCTGCGCAACCTCGGTCTCGCGCGCCGTCGGAGTCGCAAAACCGATTTCATCGTCTTCGGCGCGGACCTGCGGCCGGTCCCGGTCGACGCAGATGTAATTGTTGCATTTGTAAAACAGGGTCAGTTTCCGGGCGTAGTCCACGCCTGCGACGCCGCGGCTGAAATTCAGGATATCGTCGGCGTTGCGCTCGGAGACGTCTCCCTGAAAGCCGCGCCACGGCTCGAAATGGTCGCAATGAAAATAGACGACCTCTCGAATCTCCCGTTGCTTCAGGGACTCGGCAACCCTCTTGCGCAGTTCAGCATACATGCGTTCGCCCTATACGGCTTCGTTGGTTGCTCCGCCGAGATTCTCAGACACCATGCGACTTCGCAAAAGTTCCGAGATTTCGTCCGCTTCGCGAAGTTGCGGGTCTATTCTACTCGCTGCTCCCGCGGCGAGCGTTCCCTTCTCCAGCAACCCCAGCGCCCGACAGCAACGTGCAATCTGCAGGTGAATATGCTCGTCGTTTGGCGCTTGCTCGCATAGCCGTTCCCAAATTGGCAATGCGTCCGCATAAGACCGAAGCGCCATCAGCGTTCTTGCGCAGATCATCTCAACTTGGCGGTCTCCCGGCAACCGTTCCGAATAGGCTCGGCAGAGAGGAACGACATCGGGCGACTTGGCCGCCCACAATTGTCTAATTTTCTCCCGCGTGAGCCGCAACAGAACCTGTTCGACCGAGTGGGATTCCTCCATTTGGTTTCGCGTGGTAACCGCGGCGTCATAAATTTTCCAGGCCTGCAGGATTTCGCCGGCCGCGGCGACCTCTCTCGCTTCGCGGAGCAGCGCCGGGACCAGCGCAGCCAGAGCTGCACTAGCCTCTTTTCTCGTATCGTCTCCGGTCGCACGTTTCATGGCTGCGCGAAACGCGTCGGCGGCCAAAAGTCTTTGCGATCCGGCGTTCAGGGTTACCCCGTAACTGAGCCAAGCGCGCGAATCGTCGGCGTTCAATTCAATGCACCGCCGAAACGCCGCGATTGCGTCTTGATGTCGTGCTTCGCTGAAAAAAGCGCGGCCTAACGCCCGCCAGGCTTCCAAACAGTCCGGGTCGATCTGAGTTGCCGCGGAGCCATATCGGATTACCGCCGGAAAGTCACGTCGCTGCAAAGCGTGACGGATGCCAATCATATTTTGGCGATTGAGACGATCAATCGCCCTCGTTGCATCCGCTGTGTCGCGCGAACATAACCTAACCGCGCAATAGTAGGCGGCTGCCTCGATGTCTTTGGACGCCAATTCTCGGTCCAATCCGGCAGCTGTCCAAGCTGCGGCGACCCTTTCCACAATCGCGGAAAACTCAAGATCGACTGGGATATTGCGGCGTAGATGAGCGATGCTGCGCGCTACTGTCAAAGCGGGATGTCGTTCAACGAACTGGCCGACAAATTTAAGTGCTGCGACTCTCTCGATCTCAAAGAGCCGCGCCAACAGGCTGTCGCAAATTTCGGGCCATTCGGTTTCCATTCCCGCCCGCAGCGCGATATGCAACGGCTCGCTTAGCTCAGGCCGGATTTCCGCCGCGCGCGCTCCCCACTTCATCGCGTCGTAGAACCGACCCTGCCTCATCAAAATTCGTGCCGCTTGCAATGCGGCTTCCCGGTCGTCGGGCATCGCCTCAGCCAACGGCAGCCAATAACGCAGGGCCAATTCGTCGTTACGATTTGCGTTGCCGATCCGGCCGCCGGTGCGCAGTGCCTCCACGTTGGTCGGGGAGATTAAGAGAATTTGATCGATGATCCCGAGCGCTGCGTCAAAATCTTCGGCTCGGAATTTGACCCGCAAGCGGAAGATCGCACTCTGAACCGGCAGGAGGCCCATCCCCACAAGAATAATCGCCAGTTCGTCTAATTCCTGATCACGCCGCGTCTTGTCCAGCGCGCCCAAAATGCGGAGAATCACTTTAGGTTGATCGACTAATTCCCCGAGCACCCTCACGCCCAGATGCGCGGCCTGACCAATCATGCCCTGGTCGAGCAAGCGGGTGATCTCGGCGATGTGCTGTTCGGTTGGCATTCCGGTGTCTCTCAAGCAGGGTCACAAACTGTGTATTCGCGTGGCAACTTGCACAACCCGTCTGGCCTTGCTTTTCTTACCACAGGACCGTGGTGTGCAAGAAATTTCGACGCAATTCGCTAGGGAGAATTTGGAGATTGCGAGGAAGAATCGTTTTCGATTCTGATACTTGGCGGCTCACGCTCGCACGGCTTCACGATCGCGCAAGGCGTTCGCGGCCTGCGGAAGCATTGTATCGCGCGATTCTCCGGCGGCAGCCCGGGAAAGCCGTCGCCCTGACGGGATTGGGTCGCCAACTGCTGCGGCAGCGGCGTTACGAAGAGGCAGCGGATGTTTGGGGGCAGGTCGTTGCCATCAGGCCTCGGACGCCAAACGCGCACTTTCAGCATGCCCGTTCGCTGCATCGTCTGGGAAGGCTTTCTGCCGCCAGCCAATCATATCTTCGCGTTCTCGAACTCGTGCCCGCTCACGAAAAAGCCCGAGTGGCGCTGCAGAAACTGGCGGTTAGGCTCGCTGACCGGAGACCGGAAAAAGGGGGCGATCCGGAGATGGCATTCAGGATCTGCCAGCGTCTCGACGTCATTCGAGATGGCGAAGCACTCGAAAGCCAGCAATTGAGCGAGGTCGTCGCCATCGCGTTGACCGCGCTAGCCGGCGAGTCCATGGATCGAGCACCCGATCTCGCGCTGATGCATTTCGACATGGCGCTCACACTTGTGCCCGAGCTACCCGCTGCCATGAGAGGCGCCGCAGCATGTCACGAAAGACTTGGCCGGCACGGCGAGGCATTAGCAATATGGGATCGCTTAGCGGGGCTTTATCCGGATTCCGTTGAAATTGCCCTTTATCGCGAGCGAGTGGCTTCTCATCTTGAGCGGCAACGCGGTTCTGATGGCGCCATTGCGACCCCTCCAGCTATCGATGCTTCAGTTATCCAGATGGCTGACATGGAAGCTGATCGCGATAGACCCGTCGCGTCCCGGATTGAGCTCTTGTTGAGAGAGGCGAAGCGGGCCTTCGATAGTGGCAAGTTGGAGACCGCGCTCGCCTTCGCACAACGCAGTCTTGCTCTCGATGAATCCAATGCCGATGCTCTGTCCTTGATCGTTCGTGCTCTTCCGCAACATGGGCGTTGGGCCGACGCCCTGCCATTGGTGAGGACGTTGGCACGGACGCACCCGGAGGACGCTCGTCCGATTGTAAATTCGTTACTCACCATCAGCGCCGGCGCTGCGCCGGTCTGGCTGCTGTCGGCGGAGATCGACGCGGCGGCCGGTGATACACGCACGGCAGCCGATTGCCTAAGACATATCGTTCCCGAGAACAGCGCGACCTCCGGCGACCTGGTTGGTGCCGCTCGATTCGCCGAGAAGATTGGACTGTTCGAAGAAGCATCCCGCCTTTATCGGCACGCCCTCGAAAATTATCCGTCAAATCACCTCATCCTCGAAATGGCCCGGTTCCAGACGCGAGCCGAACGATTCGACGATGCCATTGAAATGTGGTCCCGCCTATTAGAAGCACGCGAAACGGCGGTCGAGGCCGCCAGCAACATCGGTCGAATATATGGCGTACTTGAAAAGCCGCAGGCGATTATCGACTTCGTCCGCGATCGTGGCGTCCAATTGTTCGCAGACATCGACAGACGCACCACGTGGGAACTGAATAGCATTGTCCGTATTTTCGGGCGATATCAGCAGAGCTGTATTTCATGTGACGATCGTCAGTCGATTTTGTGGCTGATCGATCTGCTCAACTCGGTCAGCCCTGCGGGATCACGCGCTTCTTTCTTGCGCGCTCGCTTGCTCGACAGCTTAGGGCGCAAGAGTGATGCAGAAGAGCAACTACGCTTGGCCGGTGGCGATGAATCGCCACAGTCGGCGGAGGAATCGATCAACGCCGTCGGCGAATGGTGCCTCCACAATCTTCGATATGGACACTTTGGAAAGGCCTACCCGCATCGCGATTTTATCACGACAGCCTCCCTCAATCCCGAGAGTCCCTACCACCACAGTTTTCGAGTGTTTGCCGATTTGCTCGAACGCCACACGTTAAACGAGGAGACCTTATATCCGGAAGATCTACTCGAAGAGGTCGTTGAGCGGTCTAATCCAGCGGCGATCAATTACCGGGCCGTGCCAGCCAATGTCATGATGGTCGTCGGTTCCCTTGGACAAGGCGGCGGTGAGAAGCAGACCGTCACCGTCCTGCGTCGAATGTTGGCGCAAGGCGATGGAGCGAAGCTATTTCTCGCGATTCGTACGATCGACCGCCGGCCTTCAGACGACTTCTTTCTAGCGACGATACAGACGATGGATCTTCGTTGGGCTGTTTACGGTAGCGATTGGAACCGGGTTCATCGCTCGAGCGAACTGCTTCCAGAGCTTTCCAATGATCAAAGCTTGGCGTCGGCCATCGACCTCTTACCGCATAGCGCGCGCGAGGAGTTGCTTCGCATCTCCCGACTGATTTTGGACCAACGGCCCCACACTGTGCACATTTGGCAGGACATGCCGATAGTTGCGGTCGCGTGCGTGCTTTGCGGGGTGCCGCGATTCTTCATCCACCGTGGATCGCTTTCGCCGGACTATTGGCAATTCAACGACTATCAATGGCACACGCATTTCCGCCCCATGCAATTCGTCTATCGGCACCTCGCTCACCGGCAAGGTTTTTTCTTTTTGAACAATTGCGATGTCGGCTGTCGCACCGATGCCAACTGGATCGGCGTGCCACGCGACGACCGTTTTCGCGTTCTCTACAACGCTGTCGAATTCAACAGCCTCGGCGCCGCTGACGGGCCGAACCTGACTTTGCGCCGCGAGTTGGGCATTCCGGACGCGGCGCCAGTGCTCGGCGGTTCATTCCGTGTCGTGGCCGTCAAGCGGCCTTTGATGTGGATCGAGACGGCGTGGCTGGTTCTTCGCGAGCTTCCCGACGCGCATTTCGTGATCATCGGCGGTGGCGATCTCACGGACGCGGTGATCGCTTACGCCGAACGGCAGGGCTTCCGCGCGCGGCTGCACATGCCCGGACGCGTCAACGACGTAGGTTCCTGGTACCGAATCATGGATGTCATGCTGCTGACGTCGGAGCGGGAGGGTATCCCTAACGCAATTATCGAGGCGCAACATTTTGGAGTGCCGGTGGTTGCCACGGACGTTGGCGGCATATCGGAAGCCATCGATCTCGGCAGGACTGGTTACGCCATTTCGGATGCTGATCCTATTCTCTTCGCCAAAGCTGTAACCGACATTCTGACCGACATCGTATGGCGTGAGCGTGCCCGCTCGCTAGCACCTCAGTTTGTCCACGATCGCTTTAGCCTCGAGGGTGTGTTGTCCCAATTGGCGGGCTACTATGGTTGGCCATCAAAGAGCCGCTGCGCCGAATAGCCTATGGGTATCGAACGGACGGCCACGGATGACTTCGCACCGAGGGTGGAGCCGCCTGCCAGATTCGAACTGGCGACCTACTGATTACAAATCAGTTGCTCTACCAGCTGAGCTAAGGCGGCGCCAATTCAATTGCTATCACACTTCGTCTCGCGGCGTTAGCTGAGCCAATGGCTTTGACTATTTTCCGACACAAAAGTCGTGAAAAACGATGTCGAGCATGTCCTCGACATCGACGCGGCCGGTGATGCGGCCAAGCGCCCGCGCGGCCTGGCGCAGGTCTTCGGCGGCGAGTTCGGGGAGTGTCGCGTCGGCAAATCGGGTAAGGGATCGGGCACACAAGGTGAGGGCTTCGCGATGCCGCGCGCGGGTGATCAGTGGTGCGCTTCCATCACCGGCGCGGCGCGCGACCTCCTCGGTAAGGCGCGCGAGCAGCGCCTCCATACCCTCGCCGGTGGTGACCGACAGGCGCAACGCGCCGTCGGTGGCGGCGGCCGGAGCTAGGTCGATCTTGTTCAGGACGACGATGGCGTTGTCGCCGGCGAGGCGCGGGTCGACAGTGTCTCGAGGCTGCGTCGCGTCGACCATGACAAGGCGCAGATCGGCAGCCTCGGCGCGAGCGAGGGCGCGGCGCACGCCTTCCTGCTCGATTTCGTCGGCGGACTGGCGCAGCCCCGCGGTATCGGCCAGCAGCACCGGATAGCCGCCGAGATCGAGGCGCGCCTCGATGACGTCGCGGGTCGTGCCGGCGATGGCGGAGGTGATGGCGATGTCGCGCCGGGCGAGGGCGTTGAGCAGGCTCGACTTGCCGGCGTTGGGCGGGCCGATTATCGCCACCGAGACGCCGTCGCGCAGCCGCTCGCCGCGCCTTCCATCGGCGAGATGGGCCGCGATCTCCGCCGCCAGAGCCGCGACGTCGCCCCTGATGCCCGCCCACAGATCGGGCGGCAGACCTTCCTCGGGGAAGTCGATCTCGGCCTCGATCCGCGCCAGCGCCCGCATCAGCCGCGCCCGCCAATCCTCGTAGAGCGCGCCGAGTGCGCCGTCGAGCTGGCGCAACGCTTGGCGGCGCTGGGCCGCGGTTTCAGCGTCGACCAGGTCGGCCACCGCCTCCGCCTCGGTCAGGTCGAGCTTGCCGTTCTCAAAGGCGCGGCGGGTGAACTCGCCGGGCTCGGCGAGACGCAAGCCCTCGCGCCGCCCGAGTATCTCCAGCAAAGCCGCAATGACGGCGCGGCTGCCGTGGACATGGAATTCGGCGACATCTTCGCCGGTGTAGGAATGCGGCGCGGGGAAGTAGATCGCGACGCCGTCATCGATAATGTCGCCGCTGTCGGGGTCGCGGAAGCGGACGCGAGTGGCGCGGCGCGCGACGGGCGAGAGGCCGACCACCACCAGCAAGGTGCGGTGCACCCGCGACCCGCTGAGCCGCAGCACCGCGATGCCGGCGCGACCTGGCGCGGAGGCGAGGGCGAAGATGGTGGCGGGCGTCGGCGCGTCGGTCATGGGCGGAATTTAGGCGCGGGCAGGGGCGGCGGGAAGTACACTGAAGCGATGGATTTGGTGGTCGCGGATCACGGCATCGCGGAATGGAACGGCAGGCACATGCGGTGTGCGCTGGGCCGCGGCGGGGTGCGCGCGGAGAAGCGCGAGGGTGACGGGGCGACGCCGCGGGGGCGCTGGCGGATGCGCGCCTTGTTGTTCCGGCCCGACCGGGTGGCGCGCACGCCCCTGACCGGCCTTCCGCTGCGCGCTCTCCGCCCCGAGGACGGCTGGTGCGACGACCCGGCCGACCCGCTCTACAACAAGCCGGTGAAGCTGCCGTATCCGGCGCGGGCCGAGCGGCTGTGGCGGGACGATACGATTTACGACCTGATCGTCGTGCTCGGCTACAACGACGATCCGCCCGAGCCGGGCAAGGGCAGCGCGATCTTTCTCCACGTCGCGCGGCCCGACTTCACCCCGACCGAAGGCTGCGTCGCGCTCGGCCGCGAGGATCTCACCGTCGTCATCGCCGAGGCCGGAACCAATTCGTACGTGATCGTCGGCTAGACCCGACGCGCCGCCGCGTCACTTCGGCGACATCACCATTGTCATCTGCCGGCCTTCGATGCGCGGCGTCTGTTCGACCTTGGCGATCTTGTCGAGCTCGTCGCGCACCCGCATCAGCACGTTCATGCCGAGTTCCTGGTGCGCCATCTCGCGGCCGCGGAAGCGCATGGTGACTTTGACCTTGTCGCCTTCGCCGATGAACTTGATCATCGAGCGCATCTTGACCTGGTAGTCGTGGTCGTCGATGCCGGGGCGGAACTTGATCTCCTTGACCTCGATGACCTTCTGTTTCTTGCGCGCCTCGTTCTTGCGCTTTTGTTCTTCGTATTTGAATTTGCCGAAATCGAGGATCTTGACCACCGGCGGGTCGGCATTGTTCGCGACCTCGACGAGGTCGAGCCCCGCCTCCTGGGCGCGGGCCATGGCCTCTTGCCGGGTCACCACGCCAATCATGGCGCCGTTCTCGTCGATCAGTCTTACGCGCGGAACATTGATCTGGAAATTGACCCGAGGGCCATCGGCGGCCGGGGGTGTAGAGAGGGAGGGACGGGGTGGGATGGATCAACTCCTACTGTGAATGGGCAAGCGCGCAGGCCCTCAGGCCGGGGGCCGCGCCTCGTCCCTTAATCTAGCGACCGCCGCATCGAGCGCAAGAATTTCTTGGTCTTTGCCCCCCAGCACCCGGAGGGCGACGGTGCCGTCCTCGGCCTCGCGCTTGCCCACCACCAGGAGGAGCGGGGTCTTGTCGAGGCTGTGCTCGCGGATCTTGTAGTTGATCTTTTCGTTGCGGAGATCGGTTTCGACCCGCAGACCCGCCGCCGCCAAGGCGTCCCGCACCCGGCCGGCATAGGGGTCGGCCTCGCCGGTAATGGTCAGAACCCGCGCCTGGACCGGCGCCAGCCATAGCGGCAGCTTGCCGGCGTAATGCTCGATGACGATGGCGATGAAGCGCTCGAACGAGCCGAAGATGGCGCGGTGCAGCATGACGGGTGTGTGACGCTGCCCGTCCTCGCCGATATAGGCGGCTTCGAGCCGTTCCGGCATCACGAAATCCACCTGAAGCGTGCCGCATTGCCAGTCGCGGCCGATCGCGTCGCGCAGCACGAATTCGAGCTTCGGCCCATAGAACGCGCCTTCGCCCGGATTCATTGTGTAGGGCAGGCCCGCCGCCTCGACCGCCGATTTGAGCGCGCCCTCGGCCTTGTCCCAGGTCGCATCCGAGCCGGCGCGCACCGGCGGCCGGTCGGAGAACTTGACCCGCACGTCGTCGAAACCGAAATCGCGATAGACCGACAGCAAAAGTTGGCAGAACGCCACGGTCTCGCCCGTGATCTGCTCCGGCATGCAGAAAATATGCGCGTCGTCCTGGGTGAAGGCGCGCACCCGCATGATGCCATGCAGCGCGCCCGACGGCTCGTTGCGGTGGCAGGAGCCGAACTCGGCAAGGCGCAGCGGCAGTTCGCGGTAGGAATGAAGCTGCTGCTTGAAAATCTGGATATGGCCGGGGCAGCTCATCGGCTTGAGCGCCAGGGTCTTCTCCGCGCTCTCCGCAAACGTGAACATGTGCTCGCGGAATTTTTCCCAATGGCCCGACGCGATCCACAGCGAGCGGTCGAGCAATTGCGGCGTCCGTATCTCGGCGTAGCCGGCGCCGTCGAGCCGGCGGCGGATATAGGCCTCGATGGTGCGATAAAGCGTCCAGCCGTAAGGGTGCCAGAACACCGAACCCGCCGCCTCTTCCTGGACATGGAACAGGTCGAGTTCCTTGCCGAGGCGGCGATGGTCGCGCTTTTCCGCTTCCTCGAGCTGGAAGAGATATTGCTTGAGGTCCTTGTCGCTGGCCCAGGCGGTGCCATAGACGCGCTGAAGCTGCGCGTTGCGCGCGTCGCCGCGCCAGTACGCGCCCGCCACCTTCATCAGCTTGAAGGCGTGGCCGAGCTTGCCGGTTGAGGGCAGATGCGGCCCGGTGCAGAGATCGACGAACTTGCCCTGGCGATAGAGCGAGATCGCCTCGTCAGCCGGAATTTCGTGAATCCACTCGGCTTTGTATTTCTCACCGATGGAGTTGAAGAATTCGGCGGCGCGGTCGCGCTCCCATTCCTCGCGCGTCACGGTCTCGTTGCGGTCGACGATTTCGTGCATGCGCTGTTCGATGCGCGCGAGGTCGTCGGGCGTGAACGGCGTGTCGCGCGCGAAATCGTAATAGAAGCCGGTGTCGGTCGCCGGGCCGAACGTGACCTGGGTCTCGGGGTAGAGTTCCTTCACCGCCTCGGCCATGACATGCGCGGCGTCATGGCGGAGAATCTCCAGCGCCTCGGGCGAGGTCGCGGTGACGATGGCGATGCGCGCGTCGCGGTCGATGCGGGTCGCGAGGTCGCGCGGCTCGCCGTCAATGACGATGGCGAGCGCGGCCTTGGCGAGGCCGGGGCCGATCGCGGCCGCGATCTCCGCGCCCGTCACCGGGCCGGGAAAGCGCCGCTGTTTGCCGTCGGGCAGGGTTACGGCGACGCCGCCCGCGTCGATGGTTTGTACCGATTCACTCATGGTCACGCGGGTTTAGCCGAACGCCGCCCGAACGGCAACCGCAAGGCCCCTCTCCGCTCCTCCTCCCTTGAGGGGAGGGCGAAACCGCGCGCGACAGCACCCGGTTTCGGGTGGGGGGTGATGGTGTGATCAGAAGTGTCACCGGTTCACCCGAATGCCGCGCCCGATGCCGCGCGCAAGTTGGTCTCTCGATACGACATTCCGCGCCAATCGGCTTCGTTTCAGCCCCGAATTGGGTTCGAATTTGGTTTCGTTTTTCGCGCATTTTCCTTGGTAAGCCGCCAAAAATTGGGTTCGTTCTGCAAAATTAATTTTTGCCCCCGCGCCGCTCGCCGGTGGCGAATTCCGCCGTCATGGTATATGGAACATTTAGAGAACAAGTCAATGGGACGGTAAAAGTATGGGCAGGACGGACGACGCGCCGCAAACGGTCGCGGAAGCGCTGCGGCATGGCTGGAATTATCTCGGCGTCGCCTGCGATCACTGCCGCAGCCGGCGCACGCGCGTCGATCTCGCGAAGCAGCCGAAACATCGCCGGTTGGCGGAAATCGCCTTCAAATGCTGGTGCCGGAAATGCGGGCCGGTGCTGGGCCGGAATTATCTCAGCTTTGAATTGGTCGCCGTGCGGATCGACGAACGGACCAAGCCGATTCACTTCAGCGGGCTGGTGGCTTTCAAGATCGGGATGCATTAGGCCGACCAGTGTCAAGTTAGAGCACCCGGAACGGAGGACAGAAGATGTTCAAACGGATCGATCACACCGAACTGGTGACGGACAAGCCGGATGAAACAGTCGCCTTCTACACCGAAACCCTCGGCTTCAAGGTCAGGGCACGCGACCGGATTCCCCAGTCGGGAACCGGTGGGCCGCTCGATCTCGTTTATCTCGAACTCGGCGGAACCACCGTCGAACTGCTCTCCTATCCGGGGGCAAAAGTCGGCGCGGCGCCGAGCGGCATCCATCTCGGCTACAATCTGATCGCGCTGGAGGTCGAGGACATGCAGAAGGCGCTGGCCTTTCTCAAGACCAAAGGGGTCGCGCCGGTGTGGGGGCCGATCGTGCGCGCGACCTATGCCCGCGCCGAAATCGCCGACCCGAGCGGCTATCACATCGAATTGCGGCAGTGGTTTTGAACGGCGGCGCGCTGATCGTCGCCGGCGGCCTGATCGTCACGTTTTGGGACGGCACGCGGTAGCACCACGATTAAACGCAAAGGCGCGAAGACGCGAAGACATAAAACTTTGCGCCTTGGCGTCCCCGGCTCGGCGGACGGGGCAGGCTTGGCGATTCACCCTTTTGTCCACCCCGACGAAAGTCGGGGTCCACGCCGCCACCTGGAGGATGCGACGCCGATGGATTCCGGCTTTCGCCGGAAATCAGGGTGCGGCGTCCAACGCGCGGCGGTATTCGCCTGACGCGAGTTCTTTTCGTACGAACACATCCACCGCCGTCTTGAGGCGTCGGTCGCGCGTCATCCAATAGGCCTTGGCGAAACGGTCGAACGGCGCCGTCACGGGCGCGGCGCCCCGCGGGTCATCAGCCCCCTTGGACAGACTGTGGGCTTCCGCCATAGTGGCGATGTTCAACGAAGCACGATAAAAACGCCTCGGGAGGCAGGTCATCATGAAGCTCGGCGCTTTCGTCATCGTCGCGGCATTCGCTGTTGCCGCGCTGGCGACCGGCACAAGCCAGGTCGTCGCCCAGGAAAAGATGTTTTCGGTCGCGACCAACGCCGAGCCCGAGGTGTTCGACCCGGCGCATTTCAGCTCGCCCCAGTCCTTCACCACGCTGTGGAACGTGTTTGAGGGATTCACCTGGCAGAATCTCAAAGGCGACCAGATCCCGGCCCTGGCGGAATCGTGGGACATCAACGACGGCGGCAAGGTTCTCGTCCTGCATCTCCGCCCAGGCGTGACGTTCCACTCGGGCGACAAGCTCACTGCCGAAGACGTCGTGTGGACCTATAGCCGATACCTCAAATATGCCCGCTTCTTTGTCGGCACCGCGCGGTATATCGACCATCTCGAGGCGGTCGACGACCACACCGTCAAATTCTTCTTCAAGCAACCCTACGCCGCGTTTCTCGCGATCCACCCGATGTTGGTGACGTCGAAAGCCTATTTCGACCGCGTCGGCGAAGCGGAGTTCATGAAGCATCCGGTCGGCACCGGCCCGTACAAGATCGTGAATTACGTGCCCGGCCAGTATCTCGACCTCGAGGCCTACGACAAATATTGGGGGCCGAAGCCGGCGGTGAAGAAAGCGCGCTTCACCTTCGTGCAGGACCCGAACACCCGCGTCGCCAAGCTTCGCGCGGGCGAAGCCGACATCATCATGTCGACGCCGTACAACGACGTCGAGGCGCTGGAGAAGGCCGGCTTCAAGACCGCCAAGCTGGTGAGCCAGCCGACCACGTCGATCCAGTTCCACCTCAAAAACCCCAACGTGCCGTGGCACGATATCCGCGTCCGTCAGGCCATCGCCTATGCCATCGACACGCAGGCGATCGTCAAAGGCCTGCTGCACGGCATCCCGGTGCATTATCCGCGGTTGCTGCCCGGCGAGACCGGCTATGACCCGAACCTCAAGAATTACGAATACAATCCCGCCAAAGCGAAACAGTTGCTGACCGAGGCGGGGTATCCCAACGGCTTCACCATGCCGTTCTACGTCCAGACCGGCATTTTCGCCGGCATGGAGCAGACGGCGGAAGCGGTCACGCTCTATCTCAAACAGAACCTCAACATCACGACGCAGTCGCAGGGCCTGGGTCTGGCGGAGCTGATCGGCAAGATTTTCGCGTCGGGCCGCGATCCCACGGCCAAGTTCGTCGCGCTCGGCGGCTATCCGATCGCGAGCCTGCCGACGCCGCTATGGGGCATCGGCCTCGCCTTCTACGGCAAGAATCCGGCGGCGCTCTTCGACGATCCGGAAATCGACGAGCTGTACGACAAGGCGGAAGCGACGTTCGACCTGAAGCAGCAGGCCCCGCTCATCAGCAAGATCATGGAGCGCGAGCAGAAGGATCTCTACATCATCACGCTGTGGGATTATGTCGGCGTCTACGCGATGAAGAAAAACGTCAGCTACACCCCCGGCGAACGCAATCTCGAAATCTTCTATCTGCCCTGGGCTAACGAAAACAAGTAAGCGGATCGCGCGCCGCCATGTCGCCGGGCCGGGACGGTATCCCGGTTCGGCTGAAATGGCGGTCGCGCGGCCGGGCGCTAGCGGCGCGCGCGGTTCCAGAGCAGGGCGAACGCGCTCCCCATGACATAGCCGACGATCGCCGTAACGACGATCAGGATGACGGCGCGCGTCGTGTCGAACGGCTCGATCACGTAGACCGGCTTGATGAAATGCATCCAGAACACGAAATCGATCAGCGGCTGCGCAACGCCGGCGGCGACGAGGCACGACCAGGCGAGGTGCCAGGCGCCGAACAAGGCACCCGTCACCATGCCGGCGCGTTGAACGCCGACATAGGGCATGGCTTGCCGCTCCGCGCCGGTACGAATGGGTTTCATATTCGCTGACATGGCCATCGCGTCCTCCACTCAAATTGGGCCATAGGCTGGCCCGGGCGGCGCCATCGACGCGTTGATGCAGGTCAATCGGCGTGACGGCCCTAACGCGCCGCGATCGATCGCTTGCCGATTTGCAGCAGGACGACGAGGCCGAGCCCGCCGGCGAGGCTCACCGCGATGTCGTCGAGGTGAAGCGGGCCGAAATGGAGCAGCGCCTGCGCCGGGGGCCAATAGAGCGTCACCGCCAGCACGCCGAGCACGGTCGCGACCAGGAGCCACAGCGCGCGGTTGGGGCGCAGCACCGCGTCGGCCAGGGACGACCGCGCCGAGCGGTTGACCAGCATCAGGCCGATATTCGCCAGGACCAGGGTGGTGAAGACGAAGGCGCGCCAATCCGGTTCGGCCATGCCGGCGCACGCGCCGAGAAACAGCGCCAGCGCGACGACGGCCGATGCGGCGGCGCCCTGGATCGCGGCCCACAGCAACGCGGCCCGGGGCAGCACCGGCACGCCCGGACGGCGCGGCGGCCGCGCCATCACGTCCCGTTCCTCCGCCTCGGACTCGAACACGACGGAGCAGGCGGGATCGATCACCATTTCCAGAAACGCGATCTGCACCGGCATCAGGATCAGCGGCATGCCGAGCAGCAGCGGCAACAGCGCCAGCCCCGCGATCGGAATATGCACGGCGACGATGTACTGAATCGCCTTGCGCAAATTGTCGTAGATGCGCCGGCCGAGCCGGATGGTCGCGACGATCGAGGCGAAATCGTCATCGAGCAGCACCAGCGCCGCCGCCTCGCGCGCCACGTCGGTGCCGCGCCCGCCCATGGCGATGCCGATATGCGCCGCCTTCATCGCGGGCGCGTCGTTGACCCCGTCGCCGGTCATCGCGACGATCTCGCCGTCGCGCTTCAGCGCCTCGACCAGACGCAGCTTCTGCGCCGGCCGGACGCGCGCGAACACCGACACGGTGCGCGCCTTTTCGGCGAGCGCGCCGTCGTCGAGCGCCTCGATCTCGCCGCCGGTCAGCACCGCGCCGGAGTCGATGCCGGCCGCCGCCGCGATCGCCTTCGCGGTGACCGGATAATCGCCGGTGATCATCACCACGCGAATGCCGGCGGAGCGGCATTCCTGCACCGCCGCCGGCACGTTGGGCCGCAGCGGATCGGCGAAGCCGACGAGCCCGAGATAGGTGAAGGCGACGTCGCGCAGGGATTCGGGCGGCGCGGCGCCGCGCGGTAATTCGCCCTCGGCGACGCCGAGCAGCCGCACGCCCTGCGCTGCCAGCGTATCGACCCGGTGCAACAGCGCCGCGCGCCGCTCCGGCGGCAGGCCGCTCAGTTCGGCGATGACTTCCGGCGCGCCCTTGGCCTGGACGACGAGACGGCCGTCGGCGCGCTCCCAGACATTCGCCATCGCCGGCAGATCGGGGCGCATGCCGTAGCCGCGCCGAAACCCGCGCGGCGGCGTGCCGCCCCGCTCGGCGGCGAGTTCGTGAACGGCGCGGTCCATCGGATCGGTCGCCACCGGCGCGCTGGCGCCGAGCGCGGCGCGCAGCACCTTTGCGATGGCGTCGGACGCGGCTTCGGTCCCGCCGCGCCGCCATTGCGCGTCATCGGTCGCGACCAGCTCGACGCGCATCCGGTTGAGGGTCAGCGTCCCGGTCTTGTCGGTGCACAGCACGGTCGCGGCGCCGAGCGTCTCGATCGCGGCGGCGCGGCGCGTCAGCACCCGGGCGCGCGAAATGCGCCACGCCCCCATCGCTGTGAACACGGCAAGCACCAGCGGAATTTCCTCCGGCATCACCGACATGCCGATGGCAATGCCGCCGAGCGCCGCCTCGAGCCATGAGCCGCGCATCAGGCCGAACAGGACGACGACCAGCGCCGCCACCGCGATGCCGACGAACGCCATGTCGCGCACCAGCCAGCCGAGCTCGGCCTGCAGCCGCGGCTGCTCCAGTGCGATGGTTTCGAGCGCGGCGCCGATCTTGCCCATCTCGGCCTTGAGCCCGGTCGCGGTGACCCGCGCGATGCCGCCGCCGCGCGCCACCAGCGTGCCGGCGAAGACGAACGGCAAATCCTCGCCGCCCGGCGCCGCTTCCGGACCGTCCGCCGGCAGTGCCGCGCGTTTGCGCACCGGCACGGATTCGCCCGTGAGCAGGGATTCGTCGGCGAGAAAATCCTCGGCCTGGAGCATGGTGGCGTCGGCGGGAACGCGGTCGCCTTCGGCGAGGATCACCGCGTCGCCCGGCACCACCTCGCGCCCCGGAATGCGAAGCTGCCGGCCGTCGCGGATCGTCAGCGCGCGCGGGCTCGCCAGATTGCGCAAGGTTTCGAGCACGCGTTCGCTGCGCGATTCCTGCACGACGCCGATCGACACCGACAAGGTCGCGAAAATCAGCAGCATGATGCCGTCGATCGGCTCGCCCAACAGGAAATAGATCGCGCCGCCGCCGAGCAGCAGCGCGAACATCGGCTGACGCAGCACGTCATAGACGATGCGGAGGATGTTGCGATGACCCGGCCGCGGCAGCTCGTTGTAACCGAACGTCTTGAGACGCCGCGCCGCCTCCTCGCCGGTCAAGCCTGCGATCGGTTCCTCGCGGTCCATCGGCATCAAAGATCGGGCAGCATTCGCTTCAAGGTGCGATCCCGCAGTACCCAATGGTGAAACATCGCCGCGGCGCCATGCAGCACGGCGACGATCACCAGAAGGTTGGCGAGCAGCTCATGCGTCTCCTTCACGGTTGCGGCGAATTGCCGGTCCGCGCTCCACGGCGAGGCGATGTCGAAAATCCCGAAGACCGGCAGCGCGCCGCCGCCCGCGAACTGGAGCACGATGCCGGCGATCGGCACCAGACCGAGAAGGATGTAAAGCAACCAATGCACCGCGGTCGCCAGGCGCTCGAGTAACGAGCCGAACGGCGTCGCGACAGGAAGCGGCAGCCGGTCGGCCTCGCGCCAGAGAAAACGCGCGACCAGCGTCAGGATGACGGCCAGCCCCAGCATCATGTGAGCAGCCAGGGCCGTCTCGCGCGGCGCGCCTTTGGGAAATACGTCGCCAAACTCGCCGAGCAACCACCCCGCCAGCACCAGCACGACCATCGTCCAATGCAGCGCAACCGCAACCGCACCGTAACGGTCGGGAGAATTCATCAAGCGCATGCCGCTCTCCTTGGACTCGCCACTCTATGATGACCATGTCACCGCGGATTGATTCACGTCAAACCGCGATCCAGGGCGGTCGACCGATGCCTCATGCCGAGCGCGATGCGGCGAGCGGTGCCCGGTGAAAATTCAGCCGGCGCGTGATGAAAAGCGCGGCCACCGATGCGGCGACGACCAGCGGCAGGCCGATCAATAGAATATACGTGGCCTGCGCCGGAGGTTCCCGCGGCTGCCACACGAGGGTCAGGGCGCGATAGATCGGGCGATGCAGCAGATAAATGAAGAAACTGGCCTCGCCAAGGACGGACAGCACCGGCGGCGACCGGAACTGCCCCGCAAAACGCATCGCGACAGTGAAGACCGCGAGCGGCGCGAGCAAGGCGCATGGCGTCGCTTCGAGCGCGAATTCCGCGGGCCCGGCCTCCGGGCGATTGAGCCAGACGGGAACGACGGAGAGGGCCGCCAGCGCGACGAGGGCAACGAGCGCGACGGGCGAACGCGGCAGTGCGCGGCGCGAGAAATATATGCCCGCCGCGAAGTCAGGAAAATAAATCGCGATGCGCGGATCGAGGCGCCACAGTCCGTGATAAATCAGCAGCGCCGCCATCGTCGCGGCAGCGATCAGCAATAACCCGACCGGGCGTTCGCTTGCTGTGATCAGCACCGGGGCCAAGACGTAGAACAGGCCGATCATCGTAACGAACCACAGCGTCAAGGGCGGCGGCGGCAGGAACATCGCCACCAGGAATATGCTCTTTGCGAATGTCGCCAAGTCCTCGAGCGACATCGCGAGAAACACGATTGACGTTAGGACGAACGGCACATAGATGCGGACAAAGCGGCGCCGGTAGAACCGCGTAACCCATTGTCCTGACCGGTCGGTGTTGCCGAGGAGGTAACCCGATACCAGGACGAAAAGTCCGAGCGCCAGCACCACGGCGGCCTTTACCAACGGGTTCCCGATGCCTGGGACATACGACACATACCAGGGAAGGTGAAAATAGCCGACGATGTAGAGGACGCCGCCCAGCCTGAACGCGTCGATGACCGCGCTGCGGCCCGCGCGTTGCGGCTGATCGGTCACGTCATTCCTCGGGCGGCTTGCGCTCGGCGGCCTGGGCCCAGCCGAGATGCTGGCCGCCGTCGAGCGCGATCATTTGCCCCGTCAGCGCCGGCGCCGCGAGGATGAATGTCACCGCGTCGGCGATTTCCTCGGGCGTGGTGCCGCGGCCGAGCGGCATGACGCCCGACTGGCGCTGAAACTGTTCCTGAGTCTGGCGCGGACTGGGCAGGGCGGGGCCGGGGCCGATGCCGTTGACCCGGATGCGCGGCGCCAGCGCCATCGCCAGCGTCTGCGTCATGGTCCATAGCGCCGATTTCGACAGCGTGTAGGAAAAGAAATACGGCGTCAGGTTCCACACCCGCTCGTCGAGGACATTGACGATGCAGCCGTGCTTGTCCGTGGGCAGGCGGCGCGCGAATTCCTGGCTCAGCACGAACGGCGCGCGCAGATTGATCTCGAGATGACGGTCCCAACTCGCGCGCGTGACGTCGAGCGCGAGGTCGTTCTCGAAAATCGAGGCGCAATTGACGAGGCAGCCGAGCGGGCCGAGCGCGGCCTCGGCGCGGCTGACCAGCGGTGCGACCTGATCCTCGCGCGCGAGATCGGCCTGAAGCGCCACCGCCTTGCCCTTGCGTTTGGCGATCTCGGCGACAACGCCTTCGGCCTCTTCGCGCGAATTGCCGTAATGCACCGCGATCGCCCAGCCCTCCGCCGCGAGGCCGAGCGCGATGGCGCGGCCGATGCGCTTGCCGGCACCGGTGACGAGCGCCGCCTTGGGATAGTCGATGCGGTGCGGCTCGATCATGCCGCCGCTTTAGTCATGCGCTTGACCGAGATAGAGCCGGTGCGCCGTTCCGCCTGCCACAGGTCGTATTGCATCTGAAGCGCCAGCCAGCCTTCCGGTGTACGTCCGAACGCTTTCGATAGGCGAAGCGCCATTTCGGGCGAAATACCGGCTCGTCCATTGATCAGCGCCGACAAGGTCTTGCGCGTCACGCCAAGGCCGGCGGCAGCGTCGGTCACGCTCAGAGCCAGCGGCTCCAGACAAAACGCCTTCACCAAATCACCCGGATGCGGCGGATCTTTCATGCGTGGCATGGGGCGCTCCTTTGCTTAATGATAATCGACCAGATCGACATTCGTCACATTGCGACCGTCAAATTCGAAAACGATCCTCCAGTTTCTCGATACCCACACGGCCCATTCGCCCTTGCGGCTTCCTTTGAGGGCATGAAGGCGCATGCCCGTCAGATTCATGTCTTCCGGCACCGACGATGTCTCCAGCGCCGCGACAATGAGCCGAAGCCTTTTTGCATGCTGGGCCGGCACTTGCGAATGCTGTTGTCGACGAACAGCATTTCTAGCCCTTTGTGCCGGAAGCGCAAATATCATTTGTACCCTGTAACAGGGCAGGTTACGTCGGTCAAATCACCGGCCGTGGCGCTGATTGTAGCGCTTGCGCACCTTTTCGCGCGCGAGCTGCTTGGCCGAGGTGCCCGCGCGGCCGCCTTCGGAGCGGCCGGCGGGGCGCCCCATATTGGCGATGACGCCGAGTTCCATCTCTTCGAGCCGCTTGATCTCGTCGCGCAGGCGCGCCGCTTCCTCGAACTCGAGCTCGCCCGCCGCCGCGCGCATGCGCTTGTCGAGATCGGCGATCACCGCCTTGAGATTGTGGCCCTGGTAATGCGCGGCCTCGCCCTCTTCGAGCCCGACCGTGTGATGGTCCTGCTCATAGACGCTTTCGAGAATGTCGGCGATGCCGCGCTTCACGCTTTCCGGCGTGATGCCGTGCGCCGCGTTGTAAGCCTGTTGTTTCTCGCGCCGGCGGTTGGTTTCGTCGATCGCGTATTTCATGCTGTCGGTCATCTTGTCGGCATAGAGAATGGCGCGCGCCGAGATGTTGCGCGCGGCGCGGCCGATGGTCTGCACCAGCGAGGTGCGCGAGCGCAGATAGCCTTCCTTGTCGGCGTCGAGGATCGCGACCAGCGCGCATTCGGGAATGTCGAGCCCCTCGCGCAACAGGTTGATGCCGACCAGCACGTCGAACACGCCGAGCCGCAGGTCGCGGATGATCTCGATGCGCTCCAGCGTGTCGACGTCGGAATGCATGTAGCGCACGCGGATGCCGTTCTCGTGGAAATACTCGGTCAGCGCCTCGGCCATTTTCTTGGTCAGGGTCGTGACCAGGACGCGCTGGCCCTGGCGTGCGCATTCCCTGCACTCGGCCATCAGGTCGTCGACCTGACTCTCGACCGGCCGCACCAGGCAAACCGGGTCGATGAGGCCGGTCGGGCGCACCACCTGTTCGACGAAGACGCCGCCGGTGCGGTTGAGCTCCCACGGGCCGGGCGTCGCCGACACGCACACGATCTGGCCGCGCATCGCGTCCCACTCGTCGAATTTGAGCGGGCGGTTGTCCATGCAGGAGGGCAGGCGGAACCCGTATTCCGACAGGGTGAGTTTGCGCGCGTAGTCGCCTTTGTACATGGCGCCGAGCTGCGGAATGGTGACGTGGCTTTCGTCGACGAAGATCAGCGCGTCCTTGGGCAGATATTCGATCAAGGTCGGCGGCGGCTCGCCCGGCGCGCGGCCGGTGAGATAACGCGAATAATTCTCGATGCCGGCGCAGACTCCGGTCGCCGCCAGCATCTCGATGTCGAACTGGGTGCGCTGCTCGAGGCGCTGCGCCTCGAGGAGCTTGCCGTCGGCGCGGAACTCGGCGAGGCGGAGCTTCAAATCGGCTTTGATGTTCTCGATCGCCTGATTAAGCGTCGGCTTCGGCGTGACGTAGTGCGAGTTGGGATAGATCTTGATGGCGTCGAGCGCGACCGTCTTTTCGCCGGTCAGCGGATCGAACTCGTGGATCGCCTCGAGCTCGTCGCCGAACAGCGACAGACGCCACGCGCGATCCTCGTAATGGGCCGGGAAAATCTCGACCGTGTCGCCGCGCACCCGAAACGTGCCGCGGAAGAAATTGGCATCGTTGCGCTTGTATTGCAGCTCGACCAGCTTGGCGATCAGGCTCTGGCGGTCGACGCGCGCGCCCTGTTCCAGCACCATCGTCATCTCGGCATAGGTCTCGACGTCGCCGATGCCGTAGATGCACGACACCGACGCGACGATGATCACGTCGCGCCGCTCGATGATCGCCCGCGTCGCCGAATGCCGCATGCGATCGATCTGCTCGTTGATGGTCGATTCTTTTTCGATATAGGTGTCGGTGCGCGGGACGTAGGCTTCGGGCTGGTAATAATCGTAATACGAGACGAAATACTCGACCGCGTTGTCGGGGAAGAAGCTCCGCATCTCGCCGTAAAGCTGCGCCGCCAAAGTCTTGTTCGGCGCCAGCACCAGCGCCGGCCGGCCGCTGCGCGCGATGACATGCGCCATGGTGAAGGTCTTGCCAGAGCCGGTGACGCCGAGCAGCACCTGCTCGCGCTCGCCCGCTTCGACGCCGCGCGACAGCTCGGCGATCGCCTGGGGCTGGTCGCCCGCGGGCGTGAAGTCGGACTGGATGCGGAACGGCCGGCCAATATCGGCGGCGGGCCGCTCAGCGGTGTCGATGGCCATGGGGTTAAGATAGTGGCGGGTCGGTGCCGACGCCAGACGCGTCGGGGCTGGCGGCGAAGGCTCCTGACAGATATGGTGGCGGGGCAATGAAAAAGACGATTCTGACGCTATTCGCCATCCTGTCGCTTGCCGCGCCGGCGCTGGCCGCCGACGCCAATTACTCCGGCCTGCCGCCCGGCTGCGTGAACCTGATCAAGGACGCGCGGGCCTGCATTCCCAAAGGCACGCCGCCCGACGCGGTGGAGCGCATCAATCATGTGCTCGACATGATGGCGGACAATATCCGCGGGGCCGAACCCTCGGAACGCCAGGAAGTGTGCCAGGCGACGATCACGTCCTACCGCCAGATGTCCGATCTGGTGTGCGCGCCGGCGCGCCCCTGAGGGGCGTCATTCCCCACGAACGCGAGTAATCGGCGCGATCCGGCGGTCATGGAAAATTTTGAACCGCCAAGACACAAAGACGCCAAGAATTAATGCGCGCAACGCGCGCAAATAAACGCCGGGCACTGTCTCGACAACGAAGCACCCTTGGTGTCTTGGCGTCTTGGCGGTTAAACCCCTTTCGGGCCGACCGACGCGCTATCCCGCCAGCTTCTGCTGCCAGGCCCAGGCGGTGGCGACGATGTCGTCGAGCTTGGGCAGACGCGGCTGCCAGTGCAGCACGCGCTCAGCCAGCCTTGCGTCCGCCACCAGCACCGGCGGATCGCCGGCGCGGCGCGGCGCCTCGCGATAGGGCACCTTGCGGCCGGTGACGCGCTCGGCGACGCCGATCACGTCGCGTACCGAATGGCCGACGCCGGTGCCGAGATTGAGCGCGATGCTGGCGCCGCCGCCGATGAGATAGTCGAGCGCGCGGACATGGGCCTCGGCCAGATCCTGGACATGGATGTAATCGCGGATCGCGGTGCCGTCTTGCGTCGGATAGTCGGTGCCAAAAACTGAGACCGGCTCGGCGCGGCCCAAAATCGCGTCGAGTACCAGCGGGATGAGACGTGTCTGCGGATCGTGGATCGGGCCGATCTCGCCGTCGGGATCGGCCCCGGCGGCGTTGAAATAGCGCAGCGCGACATGGCGCAGCTTGCCGGCGCGGCTCAACCAGTCGAGCATGCGCTCCACCATCACCTTGCTTTCGCCGTAAGGATTGATCGGGCGCTGCGGCGTCGTCTCCTCGACCGGCATTTTGTCGGGGCTGCCATAGGTGACGCAGCTCGACGAAAACACCACCGGCGGCGCGCCCGCGCGCATCAGCGCCTCGAAAAGGGTAAGGCTGTTGGCCGTGTTGTTGCGGAAATAGAGTGCGGGATCGCGCACGGATTCGTCGACATAGGCATAGCCGGCGAAATGCATCGCCGCGACCGGCTGGAAATGCGCCAGCATCTCATCGAGCAGCAGCTTGTCCGCAAGATCGCCCTCGACCAGCGGGCCCCAACGCACCAGATCGCGATGGCCACGGCTCAGATTGTCGTAGGCGACCGGCGTGTAGCCGGCGCGCGCCAGCGCCTTGCAGGCATGGGAGCCGATATAGCCGGCGCCGCCGGTGACGAAGACGTTGCCGGGCATGCTCAGCGGCGGGCCTCGGCGCCGGTCATTTCCAATCCCCGATTGCCGGGCGGGGCAGGCCGAGATTCTCGCGCAACGTCGGGCCGGCGTAGTCCGCGTGATAGAGCTTGCGGCGCTGCAATTCGGGAATCACGTGACGCACGAAGTCGGCGTAGGCGCCGGGAATGTGGGTCGCCGCGACCACGAACCCATCGCAATGCCGGTCGACGAACATTTCCTCGAGCTGGTCGGCGACTTCCTTCGGCCCGCCGACCACGGCGTCGGTCACCTTGCCGCGATGGTTGATGTCGATGAAGTCGCGCGTCGAGGGGTTCTTCTTGCCGCTGGCGCGGATCACGCTGTCGCGGATCGTGAGCATGCCGGAGAAGCTGGCGAGTTCGGCATCGGTCAGCGGGTCGTCGAGGTCCTTGGCGGCGAAATCGAAATTGACGCCCTCGGCGAGCAGCGAAAGCTGATCGATCTGCATCGGCAGTTTTTCGATCTCCGCCATTTTGTCCTCGGCCTCGGCCTTGCTCTTGCCGGCGACGATGGTGATGGCGTTGCAGATCGAGACATGATCAGGATCGCGGCCGCATTTTTGTACGGCGTCGCGCAGGCTCGCATAAATTTCCTTGGCGCGGCGCGCATTGCCGCCGGAGGAAAACACCACTTCGGCCCAGCGTCCGGCGAAGCGCATGCCGCGCCCGCTTTGCCCGGCCTGGATGATGACGGGATGACCCTGCTCGGAGCGCGGCACGGTGAATGGCCCGCGCGAGCGGTAGAATTTTCCTTCGTAATCGAGGCGCCGCACCTTGTGCGGGTCGGCGAAGCGGCCGGTCGTTTTATCGACGATCAGCGCGTCGTCGTCCCATGCATCCCAATGGCCGAGCACGATCTCCATGAACTCGTCGGCGCGGTCGTAGCGCAGATCGTGCTCGATATGCTCCGACCGGCCCATGTTGAGCGCCTCGCCGTCATTGACCGAGGTGACGACGTTCCACGCCGCGCGGCCATGCGTCATGTGGTCGATGGTGGCGAAGGTGCGGGCGATGTCGAACGGCTCGAAATAGGTCGTCGAGCCGGTGGCGCCGAGGCCGAGCCGCTTGGTGACGGCGGCCATCGCCATCATCACCGGGATCGGGTCCATCTTCACGCAGCGTATGCCGTACTCGACCGTGTGGGCGTGGTCGTTGCCGTAGCGGTCGGGCATCGCCAGCCGGTCGTCGAAAAAGGCGAGATGAAATTTGCCTTCCTCGAGGACGCGGGCGATCTCCTGGTAATATTCAGGCGCGGTGAAGTCGGTGCGCGATTCCGGGTGCCGCCACGACGCCGGAATGTTGGTGCAGTTCTGCGCCTGCAAAAAGCCGACCATCACCATCTGGCGGTTCATGCGCGGCCCCGTCACGAAATACCCAATTCGGCGGCGATTCCACACTCTTCCGCGAGGGCGCGCAATCTGTTCCAGGTCGCGTCCTCGATCTCGATGCCGTCGCGGCGGCGCTCCTGCTCGCGGACATGCTCGATCTCGCCGGGGTAATAGATTCCGGTGCTGCCTTCGGCCAACGGCGTCGCCTTGAGATAGCGCGCGAACTCGGCGACCTCCTTCCTGAACTCGGCGAGCGGCCGGAACGCATCGACCTTGAACACCGCAAGGAAGCAGCCGTCATTGTGCCGCCCCGTTGGCTCGACGCCGAAACCGAGCCCAGTCAGCAGGCCGCACAAAATCTCGACGATGGCGGCGAGGCCGCTGCCTTTGTAGCCCTCGGTCGCGCCAAGCGGCAGCAGCGCGCCGCCGTTCTTGAGGAGCGCCGCCGGGTCGGTGGTCTGACGGCCATCCTTGTCGATCACCCAGCCTTCGGGGATCGGCTTGCCGCGCGACGCGGCGAGCGAGACCTTGCCGTGCGCCACCGCCGACGTCGCCATGTCGAGATAAAGCGGCGCGTCGAGATCGGACGGCACGGCGATGGAGATCGGGTTGGTGCCGAGCCGCGCCTCGCGTCCGCCGAACGGCGCCACCACCTTGGGCGAGCGCCCCGAATCCGCGGTGGCGAGGCCGATCATGCCCTCCGCCGCCGCCATCAGCGGATAGGCGGCGAGGCGGCCGACATGGCTCTGGCGGAACACGGTGGTGGCGGCGACGTTCTGGCTGCGCGCCTTGTCGATGGTCAGGCGCATCGCGTGCTGGTTGACGACGAAGCCGAAGCCCCAATTGCCGTCGATCACCGTCGTGGTGGCGGATTCCTTGACCACGGTGAACGGCGCGCCGGGCACGATGTGGTTGCGCTTGATGCGGTCGATATAAGTCGGCACCAGGATGATGCCGTGGCTGTCATGGCCGGCGAGGTTGGCGTTGACGCAGCCCTTGGCGACAGTCGCCGCTTCCTCGGCCGAGGCGCCGGCCTTGCGCAACAGCGCCTCGCCGATCCGTTGCAGTTGTTCCGCCCGAACCGTTGGCATCGGCGCCTCCTCTCACAAAATCGCGTGCCCGTCCGTATCACACCCACCGGCGTACGCGGCGCATATAGTCGGCGTAGGCGGCGTCGAATTGGCGGGCCATCTTGGCTTCTTCATAGGGAATATGGACGAAGTTGGCTGTCGCGAATATGGCGATGGGCGCGATAAACATCGGCCACGGGCCGACCCAAAAGGCGATGCCCAGCGCGATAAGGACAAGGCCGAGATACATCGGGTTCCGGGTAAACCGGTAGGGACCTTCGGCAACCAGTTTGCGGTTGGCCGGCGACGTTGGGTCGATCTCGGTGCCTTCCCGGCGGAACAGAAAGACCGCCCACGCGGGCACGACGACCCCAACGACAACAAGAAGAATGCCCAGCGGCGGAAACCGCAAACCCGGAACCTCTCGCCAGCCAAGCAACCAGGTCACGGCAGCGGCAAGCAGAATAAAGATCAGGGCCCAGATCGGCGGCGGAAGTTTCACCATTCAACCCTTCCAAAGCGCGCTGTCGGCGCGGGCGACGCGGCGCCGACGATCGCCGCGAGCCTGCGCGTCTCAGATCGCCCGACGGCCATGCGCAGCGGCACCCTGCCTTCCGTCGGGCGATGCTACACCCCGGCCAAATCGGCAGAGAGGGTTTTTCAGCGCCTACTTCTTCACCGCGACATAGGGGGTTTGCAGCTTGCCCGAGACGAATTCCGGCGGATACAGGATCACCTGCTTGCCCGCTTGCTTGAATTGCTCGATGCCGCTGCCGTCGATGCCCTGATATTGCACGAACAGGACGCGTCCCTTCTCCCACTCGCCGTTGTCGGCGAACTTCACGTCGCCGACGATGGTGTGGAAGGTCGAGGCATGGATGTATTTGCCGAGCTTGTCCTGGTCGAGCCCCTTGGTCGCGGTGACGGCGTCGGCCAGCACCTGTAATTCGGCGTAGGCGAAGGGCGGCAGGTAATAGCCAAGCGGATCGGCCTTGACGGCCAGCTCCTGATAGCGCTTCAGGAACGCTTCGATGCCGGGGAACTTCATGGTCGGCTCCGGTACGTACACGTCATAGACGGTGATGCCGTTGAGCAGCGGCCCGAGCGCGACTTTGATCGGCGCGAAAGCGAGGCCGATCATGCCGCCGCCGAAGAGCTGGGTCTTCAGGCCGACTTCATGCGCCGCCTTGATGATGCCGACGGAATCGGCCGGGTAGGACGCGACGTAGACGATGTCGGCATTCGCCGCCGCGAGCGCGCGGACGATCGGCAGGTAATCGACCGTCTTGGGATTGTACTTCTCGTCATAGACGGTCTTGAGCCCGAGTTCCTTCACCACGGTGCGTGCGCCGCCGATCACGTTCTGGGCGTATTCGGCGTCGGCCGCGAGCAGCGCCACCGTCTTGGGCTTGGGGTTCATGGTCATCGCGACCTCGAACCAGCCTTTCGACGGCGCGACGGCGGTATCCTTGCCGTTGGGCAGGATCTGGAAATATTTGTCGTAGTTGAACTTCGCGTTCACCGCCGTGCCGAACAGCGTCATGAACACTTTGGAATGGTCCATCGCCACCGGCATCGCCGGCGCGATCATGTTGGTGCCGTAGGACGAGACCAAGAGATCGACTTTGTCGATGTCGAGCAGCTTGGTGTAGATGCCGGGCACGTT
>JANWJX010000003.1 GCA_025451725.1 Allostellaceae bacterium | reverse complement strand
TTGCAATGGCTGCGGCACAAATTACTAATCGTGGCGCGCGCGCAAGGCTGGAACGCCATCGACGCGCCGGTCGTACCCGATCCGCGCGACGCCGAGGCGGTGCGCCACGCGATGGAAGCGTCGCGCGCGCTCGGCTTCGACGGCACCGGGGTGCTCTATCCCGACCATATCGCCATCGCCAACGCGGCCTATGCGCCGTCCGCGGCGGAGCTGGCCTGGGCCGACGGCGTGATCGCGCGTTTCAAAACGCTGCGCGATGGCCGCGCCGCCGATACCGGCGGCGGCAAACTGGTGATGATGCAGCATTACGAATTCGCCAAATCCCTGCGCGCGCTGGCGGCGCGGATCGGAGATTCATGAGCGAGACGTCGCAAGGACCGCTGGCCGGGCTGCTGGTCGTCGACATGGCGAACATGATGGCGGCGCCGAGCGCGGCGATGATGCTGGCCGATTTCGGCGCCACCGTGCTCAAGGTCGAGCGTCCGGACGGCGGCGACGTGTCGCGCCACGCGCCGATGCGCGCGGGCGGCACCTCGGTGTGGTGGCGGTTGCTCGGCCGCAACAAGGAAGCCGTCACCCTCAACCTCAAGGATGCGCGCGCGCAGAAAATTCTGCGCCGCATCCTCAACGACGCCGACGTGCTGATCGAGAACAATCGTCCCGGCAAGCTGGAGGCGATGGGTCTCGCGCCGGCGACGCTTCATGCCGACAATCCGGGCCTCGTGATCCTGCGCGTCACCGGCTGGGGCCAGACCGGGCCTTATGCCGACCGCGCCACGTTCGGCACGCAGATCGAGGCGATGTCGGGCTTCGCCTATGCCAACGGCCATCCGGACGGACCGCCGACCCTCCCCGCTTTCGCCATCGCCGACGCCTGCACCGGCTATCTCGGCGCGTTCGCGACGATGGCGGCGCTGTGGGCCCGCGAGCGCGATCCCGAGCGGCGCGGCCAGGTCGTCGATCTGTCGATCTTCGAGGCGCTGTTCGGCATGCTCGGCCCGCAATCCTCGGCCTATGACAAGCTCGGTCTGGTCATGGAGCGCCAGGGCAGCCGCGCGCCGCTGTCGGCGCCGCGCAATGTCTACCGCGCCCGGGACGGCCGCTATGTCGCGCTCTCGACCTCGGGCGGCGCCCATATCGCGCACCGCACCTTCGCCGCGATGGGCCGCGAGGACCTGATCACGCATCCGCATTTCGCCACGCTCGAGGCGCGGCTCGCGCATATCGACGAGGTCGACGCCACCATGCAGGAATGGATCGGCAAGCACGATGCCGACGACATCGTGCGCCTCTTGTCCGAGGCCGGGGCTTCGGTCGCGCCGATCTATTCCATCGCCGATGTATTCCGCGATCCGCATTTCCAGGCACGCGACCTCATCGTCGAGGCGCCCTCCGCCGATATCGGGCCGGTGAAGATGCAGAACGTGTTTCCGCGGCTGACGCGCACGCCGGGGGCGGTGCGCTGGAGCGGCCGGCCGCTTGGCGCCGACAACGAACGCTGGCTGCTGGACCGGCTGGGCCTGAGCCGCGACGAGATGGATGTGCTGCGCCGCGACGGCGTCATTTAGCAGATGGAGGAACGGGACATGTCCGAATTCATCGAACCGGTTGCGACGCTCGACGAAGCGCACGAATTCATGGCCGAACTGCGCGAGGCGCAGAAGCGCGAAGGATTGTGGCTGGCCTACAGCCCGTTCTCGCAGCGCGTGTTCAAGGGCGAGGCGCCGCGCGAGGAGATCGGCGAATGGTGCAAGCAGTTCTTTCTCGCGCTGACGCATTTTCACCGCGGCGCCCATAGTCGCCCGCGCACGCGGCTCACGGGGCTGCGCCCCGAGTACAAGAAATTCTTCTGGGAAAACCGGATCGAGGAGGAATACGGCGCGTTAAGCAACACGGCAGGTCATGTCGAATTGCTGCTGCGGGTCGCGGAGGCGCTTGGCGTGTCGCGGATCGACATGGTAACGGCGAAGCCCAACGCGGCGACGCGCGCGGTGATGGATCGCGCCAGCCGTACCCTGCCGGATCCCGACGATTTTCTGCCCGGCTCGGTCGTGACCGGCGCGCTCGAGGCGATGAACCCCGAAGCCAGCACCGCGATCAGCCAGGGGCTTATGAAACATTACGGCATCAGCGAGCGCGACGCGCAGTTCTTCACGGTGCACATCTATGCCGATGCCGAGCACGCCGAGGTCGGCGCGCAATTGCTGCGGCTGGTGCCGAAGGAAAGATGGCCCGCGATCAAGGACCAGGCGCTCGAAGCGAGCCGCGGTTTCTACGCGATGTGGGCGAGCGTCACGCCGCAGGCGCAACAGGCGGCTTAAGCGAAATAATCGGGAGGCAAAAATGAAGCGTATGGTCCTGGCGGGAATGGCCGCCGCGTTGGTCCTGGCGGCTGGCGGAGCGCGCGCCGATACCGCGTCCTACAAGATCGGCTGGATCGCATCGTTCAGCGGCGTCGGCAGCGCATGGTCGGAATCGGGCACGCGCGGCCTCCAGCTCGCCGTCGACAAGATCAACGCCGAGAATCTTGCCGGCAAGCCGGTGGCGTTCGTCACCGCCGACGATGCGGGCGATCCGCGAACCGCGGCGGAGGTCTGCTCACGTCTTGTGCTTCAGGACAAGGTCGACGCCATAGTCGGGTTCGAGCCGACGCCGGCACGGCTCGCCTGCAATCAGGCGGCGATGAAGGCCGGAATTCCCTATGTCGCCGCCACCGGCACCGCGGGCGATATCTGCTTCGCGAACATGATCACCGACGGCATGATTTCGAATCAGCTGATCGACCCGATCGTTTCCTATTTCGCAAAGCACGGCGCCAAGCGTTTCTATTTGATCGGCAGCGACTATTCGACGCCACGCGGCACCATGAAGCTCGCCCGGGCCGTCATCGAGAAGGCCGGCGACCAAGTGGTCGGCGAATCCTTCACGCCGATGCAGACCGCCGATTTCGGCGCGGTGTTCGCCAAGATCGCCGAGGCCAAGCCGGACGCGATCCTGGTCAATGTCGTCGGCACCGACGATCTCACGTTCCACAAACAGGCATCGGCCGATCCGCGCGTCGCGTCGATTCCGCGCGGCGACCTTCTGCTGTTCGAATCGGTGGCGCGGGTGCTCGGCCCCGCGGGCAAGGGGATCATCGCGGTCGGCGGCTACTTCGCGACCATCGACAGCCCCGCTAATGCCGCGTTCAAAGCGGCGTTCGCCAAGCGGTATGGGGAAAAACTTGCGCCCGACGCCAACAGCGTGAATGCCTATAACGGCATGATGGTGCTGGCGGCCGCGCTCAAGACGGGCAAGGGCGACGCGAAGGCCACCATGGCGGCGCTGACGTCGGCCAAAATCGACGGGCCGAACGGGCCGCTTGCTATCGTCGACCGCTACGCCGCGCAATCGAGCTATATCGGGCGCGCCGTCGGCGACGGCTCGATCGCGGTCATCGACCATACCGCGCCGATTTCGCCCGTCGTCAAATGCAAGAAGTGAGTCACGCGAGGGTGCGATGAGACCGCTCGACGGCATCAAGGTCCTGGATTTTACCCACGCGCTGGCCGGCCCGTTCTGCACCTATCATCTCGGCCTGCTCGGCGCGGACGTGGTGAAGATCGAGCGTCCGGGCTTCGGCGACGATTTCCGGCACTACACTGCGCATGGCGGCCTCAAGATGATGAGCGGCCCGTTCATCGCCGCCAATGCCGGCAAGCGCTCGATGACGCTCGATCTCAAGGCGCCGGCGGCGCGCGAAGTAATCCGCCGGCTGGCCGCGCGCAGCGATGTGGTGGTGGAGAATTTCCGCCCCGGCGTCGCCAAGACGCTCGGCCTCGACGCCGCTTCGCTCCACGCGATCAATCCGAAACTGATCTACGCGTCGATCTCGGGCTTCGGCCAGACCGGCGAAATGCGCGACTGGCCCGCCATCGACCATATCGTGCAGGCAGTCTCAGGGCTGATGCAGGTCAACGGCGAGCCGGAGCAAGACCCGCTGCGCATCGGCATTCCGGTCGCCGACACGTTCTCGGGATTCCTCGCCGCCTATTCGATCCTCGCGGCGCTGCTCCAGCGCCAGCACACCGGCACCGGCCAGGTGATCGATGTCGGCATGCTCGACGCGGCGCTCGTCATGATGAGCCAGATCATCCCGGGCGTCGCTCTGACCCGGGAGCCGCCGAAGCGCAGCGGCAATCGCGGCTTCCGCATGGTCGCCGGGTCCGACACCTACAAGACGCGCGACGGTTTCATCTGCGTCGGCGCCAACTGGCCGCCGCAATTCGAGGCGCTGTGCCGCGTGTTGGGTGAAGAAAAATTGCTCGCCGATCCGCGCTTCAGCGACGACGCAGGGCGGGTGAAAAACACGGTGGCACTGCGGGCGGAACTGGCGCGCGCTTTCGCCGACAAATCGGCCGAGGAACTCGAAGCAAAACTCGCGGCCGCCAAGGTGCCCGCGGGCAAGGTGCGAAACCTGCTCGACGCCATGACCCATCCGCACGTCGTCGAGCGCGGCTTTTTCAACACCACGGACGTCCCGGGCCTCAAGGAGCCGGCGATGCTGGCCGGCGCCGGCTTTCAATTCGCCCACGACGGACCGGTGCGGAAAAATGCCGTTGCCTCCCTCAGTCAGCACACCGACGAGGTGCTTACCGAACTCGGCTTCAGCGGTAGCGATATCGACGGCTTGCGGCGATCTGGATCGGTCTAAACATCCGTAGACCGGCGACTCGAACTACCAGGACCTTTCGCTCCGGACCTCCGCCATGCATTGCTGACAGCCCGGGGCCGTGGATGCGAGCGCCAAGAGATAATCGCGAAAAGCCTGTTTGACCGGGCCAAATTTCCTGGGCCTTAGAACCGATAGCGATCTCAGAGAGTCTGGGGGCATCGTCCGAAAAATACATTGAATTTATGATATTCCAGGGTTAATCATGAAATATCTAGTGTTTTTCATTCAGAACTAATGGTTTTGATATGATCTCCGCCGGTCAGCTTCGGGCCGCCCGAGCGCTTCTGGGCATTGATCAGCGCAAGCTTGCCGATTTGTGCGGCCTATCGGTTCCGACGATCCAGCGTATGGAAGCCAGCGACGGCGTGATCCGCGGCAACGTCGACTCCCTCATGAAACTGATTGAAGCGCTGAGCGCCGCCGGCATCGAGCTCATCGGCGAGGGTGCGACCAGCCAGAGCGGCGGACGCGGCGTACGGCTGAAAGGCTGATCGATGCCGTTGACGGCGGAACTTTGGTGCATCGCCGTGTTGCTCGGCATCGTGGCAGCCGGAGTCGCGATCGGACGGTCGCCCAGCGGCTCGCGACTCACCTACGGCGCCAGCCTGCTGGTCTCTGTCGTCGCCTTTGGCGCGGCGCTTGATGCGCTGATCGGCATCTCCGGTCGTGTGCCGTCGCTGGTGTTGCCGCTCGGCATTCCCTGGATCGGCGCGCATTTCCGCCTTGACCCGCTCGCCTCGTTTTTCCTCGTTGTGGTCAATCTTGGCGGCGCGGCGGCGAGCCTCTACGCCATCGGCTACGGCGAACACGAAACGGCACGAATGCGAGTGCTGCCGTTCTATCCTGCCTTTCTGGCCAGCATGAATCTGGTCGTCCTTGCAGACGACGCTTACACCTTCTTGTTTTCGTGGGAGTTCATGTCGCTGAGCTCGTGGGCGCTGGTGATGGCGCATCACCGCGACCGCGACAATACCCGCGCCGGCTACCTCTATCTGCTGATGGCCAGCTTCGGCACGCTCGCGCTGTTGCTCGTCTTCGGCCTGCTCGCGGGGCCGGACGGCGCCTACGCCTTTGCGGCGATCCGCGCCGACGCCCACACGCCGCTTCTGGCTGCGCTGATCCTGGCGCTGGCGTTGCTCGGCGCGGGATCGAAAGCCGGGCTGGTGCCGCTTCACGTCTGGCTGCCGCTCGCCCATCCGGCGGCGCCCAGTCACGTCTCGGCGCTGATGAGCGGCGTCATGACCAAGGTCGCGGTCTATGCCTTCATTCGCATCGTCTTCGATCTGCTTGGGCCGCCGAGCTGGGGCATGGGCCTCGCCGTGCTGACGCTTGGCGGCATCACCGCGGTGATGGGCGTGCTCTATGCGCTGATGCAGCACGATCTGAAGCGGCTGCTCGCCTATCACACGGTCGAGAATATCGGCATTATTTTCATCGGCCTCGGTCTCACGCTGGCGTTCCGCGCGGACGGCATGAGGTTGGCGGCGGCGCTCGCGCTGACTGCCGCTCTGTTTCATGTCTTCAATCACTCGCTGTTCAAGAGCCTGCTGTTCGTCGGCGCCGGCGCCGTGCTTTCGGCGACCGGCGAGCGCGACATGGATAAGCTCGGCGGCCTCATTCATGGCATGCCGCGTACCGCGCTCGCTTTCCTGATCGGCTGCGTCGCGATCTCGGCGCTGCCGCCGCTGAACGGCTTCGTGTCGGAGTGGCTGACCTTCCAGGCGATTCTCATAAGCCCCGCCCTGCCGCAATGGGGCTTGCGCATTGCCATCCCCGCGGTCGGCACGCTGCTCGCCTTGTCGGCGGCGCTGGCGGCGGCATGTTTCGTCAAGGCGTTCGGCATCACCTTTCTCGGCCGGCCGCGCTCGCCCGTGGCCGAAGGCGCGCACGAGACCGATCCGTTCTCGCTCCAAGCGATGGCGGTGCTTGCCGGCCTATGCGTCCTGGCAGGCATCGTGCCCGGCTTCGTCATCGACGCGCTGGCGCCGGTGACGCGCCTATTGGTCGGGGGCGCGATGCCGGCGCAGGCTTCGGTGCCGTTTTTGTCGATCATCCCCATTGCCGCAAGCCGGAGTTCGTACAACGGCCTGCTGGTGTTCGTGTTCATCGCGGTGTCGGCGTCGCTCGGCGCTTACGCGATTCATCGGCTGGCGTCGCGCGCGGTGCGCCGTGGCCCCGCCTGGGATTGCGGCTTTCCCGATCCCAGCCCCGTCACCCAATACACCGCGTCGAGCTTCGCGCAACCGATCCGCCGCGTATTCGGTACCGTGGTGTTCGGCGCGCGCGAGCGGGTCGAGATGCCGCCACCCGGCGCGATGGTTGCGGCGCGTCTGCACGTCACGCTGCGCGATCCGATATGGGACACGCTCTACGCGCCGCTCGGTGGCGCCGTCGGCTTCGCCGCCGAGCGACTCAACGTCCTGCAATTCCTTACCATCCGCCGCTATCTCAGCTTCGTTCTGCTGGCGCTGATCCTGCTCTTGATGGTGCTGGCGATATGGAAGTGATCCAAGCCCTCATCGTGCAAGGCGCGCAAATGGCGCTGGTACTGCTGCTGTCGCCTCTGCTCACCGGCATCGTGCGCAAGCTTAAGGCGCGCCTCACGCGGCGGCGCGGCACCTCGGTGTTTCAGCCCTATCGCGACCTGCTCCGCCTGCTGCGCAAGGACGTGGTGCTGGCGGAGAATGCGAGCTGGCTGTTCCGCGTCGTGCCCTATCTCGTATTCGCGACGATTTGGGTAGCCGCCTCGTTGGTGCCGACTTTCGCCGCCGGCTTGATGTTCTCCTGGTCGGCCGACCTGATCGCGCTGATCGCGCTCCTCGGCAGCGCGCGGTTCTTCCTGGCGCTCGCCGGCATGGATGTCGGCACCAGTTTCGGCGGCATTGGTTCCAGCCGCGAAATGATGATCGCCTCGCTCGCCGAGCCCGCCATGATCATGATCGTGTTCACGCTGGCGCTGGTCGCGGGCTCGACGCAGCTCTCCTACATCGCGGGCCTGTTCGCATCGGGCGTCGGCTTGCGCGTGTCGCTCGGCCTCGCTCTGATCGCGCTGGTGATGGTGGCGATCGCGGAGAATAGCCGCATCCCGGTCGACAATCCCGCGACGCATCTCGAGTTGACGATGGTGCACGAGGCGATGGTGCTGGAATATTCCGGCCGGCATCTGGCGCTGATCGAACTCGCCGCGTCGCTCAAGCTCCTGCTCTACATCTCGCTGATTGCGTGCCTGTTTGCGCCGTGGGGATTGGCGCGCGGCGGCGGCCTAGCGGTCGATCTGATCGGCCTCGCTGCCTGGCTGGTCAAGCTCGGCATCGGCGGCGCGCTGCTCGCGATTTTCGAGACCTCGATCGCCAAGATGCGCGTGTTCCGCGTGCCGGAAGTCCTCGGCGCGGCGCTGATGCTCGGCCTGCTCGCCACCCTCCTCCTGTTCGTGTCGAAGGGCTTCTGATGGGCACAGTCGGCTTCGACGTCGCGCATCTGCTGGCCGGCGGCTTGGTGCTGGTGAGC
>JANWJX010000002.1 GCA_025451725.1 Allostellaceae bacterium | reverse complement strand
TTTATTTTGCGCCAACGGAATTTCGCTCCGGCGGCGCGGCACGCTGTGTCAATTTATTAACACACGCGGGTGCGTTCTTCCCTTTTTCCACCTTGGGTTTTATAGTTTGGACGACTTGAAAATTAACATTTGGTAGGGCGTCCCATGACCCCCCTGACAAACGAAGAATTCGCGACCGTCCAGCGTTTTTGCCAGATGTTGTCGGAGAAGATCGCGGCATTAAGCCTCGATGTTTATGTTGAGTCCAACTTCCGCGATTTCATCAAGTTGCGCCGGCAAGTTGCCCCGAGCAACGTCCAGAACCCCACGTACGACCCCGAACACAGCAACATTTCGTTGCACAACGCGTTCTGGCTCCGGGCGGTCGAACCGGGCGGCGACACGGTGGCCATGGTGGCGCAGCGTGTCTTCGACACCGACAATTTCTTCGACGAACTGAAAAGCCTCCGTCTGTGGCACGACCGGCCAGGCGACGCGCACGGGGTCATCGACATTGTCGATTGCACCGCCGCCGCCAAACTGTCCGGCCGCATCGGACACGCCGGCGGATTGTGGATCGAGCCGCATTTCCGCAAAAAGAATCTGAGCGGCCTGCTCGACCATCTCGGCCGCGGCCTGCTGTTGAAGAATTTCTGGTTCGACCACATCACGGCGTTCATCATCGACAATCTCGCCGCGACCGGAATTGCGGTGAAGCAATATGGCTGGCCGGAGGTCGAAGGCCGCGTCGATTTCGATTTCCTGACCGGCGGTAAGATCTACACGCTCGGCTTTTGCCACATGGCCCGGCGCGAGGTTATCGCGCGGATGAACCAGTGGCTCCTGCTCCCCGAATATAACTCAGTGGAGGAGCTGGATAAGGTCGGGAAAATTCTGGTGGACTGAACACACCATCAGCTGATCGACATTGCGGTTGTCGGACGCGAACGGCAGGATCAGCCGCGCGTAGCTGTGGGTGACGTAGTCGATCAAGGCGACAATCTCGTGATAAAGCGGCACGCCAATTTCCCGCGCCGCCAGATAGTCCTGCTTGACCATCTCGAAATAGGGTTCGGATTCCCGCAGCGCGTTGATGTTGCGGTGCGACAGCTGCATCGGGAGCGGGATCTGGGTGCCGTAGAGCCGGTAGTGGAATTCGTCGGGATTGCGATTGTCGCCGACATCGACCAGCGTGGTGGTGCCCATCACCGGCTTGAGCTTCAGGACATCGAACTGGTTGCGCGACGGAATGAGGCCGGTCGGGCGCAGCGACTCCCAATACCGGTAGACTTCCATCAGCGGCTTGCTCTTCACGGCCTCGGCTTCCCACAGGGAAACCCGGCGGCGGATGACGCGATCCCCCTGCTTGGTGCGTGAAAAGTCGTTGACGTCGATGGTCATAAAGCCGATCCGCAAAAGCTCTAGAAACGGTCTAGAGTTTTGCCGGAAAAGGCTAATTTGCAGTTAATGATAAAATGCCATCGATCGCCGCGCGCCGGCTGGCGCAAATGCATGAAAACGCAGGGGTTTCGACGCAACCCCGTCGCGCTTCAGCGCAGATATTTCTCGGGATTGGCCTTGATGCCGCGGACTCCGTCGGGAACGTGCAGCTCGTCGAACCGGCCGGCCACCAGATCGATGTGATAGATGTACGGCACCGGCTTGAAAAAGATCGGCTGATTCAACAGACGCCGCAGCGCGGTCGTCGCCACCAGCCCTGAACTCAAAAGGCAGACGCCGCTCGTGACGGAGCCGGTCCGTTGCTCGAACACCAAATTCGGCGCCGACAGATAATGCCGGTAGGGCTTGCTGGGGCCGAGCCCCATGCCCCAATTCCGCAACTGCTCGGTCTCGTCCTGCCCGTCGCGCAGGTCGAAATAGTCATCGAACGAAATCGACTTCGGATCGAACAGATGCAACGTCACGCCATATTCCTGCGGCCCGGAGAAGATGACCGGAATGCCGCGTTTGCGCGCCTCGCCGTGATAGAGGCGATGCGGCGCGACGTGAAAATAGTCGATGGCGTCGCAAGCAATGTCGACCCCGTCGAGGAACCGGTCGATATTGTCCCGCGACAGCGCGCCGAAGCGTTCGATCTTGAGCGCCGGGTTGACCGTCATCAGACGCTCTTCCAGCACCTCGGCCTTTTCGCGTCCCACCGTCTCCGTGGAACAGCCGAACTGCCGGCCCATATTCTCGGCGCCGAACGTGTCG
This sequence comes from Allostellaceae bacterium, assembly GCA_025451725.1. Taxonomy (GTDB): domain Bacteria; phylum Pseudomonadota; class Alphaproteobacteria; order ATCC43930; family CGMCC-115725; genus JAATGI01. The sequence goes on along the minus strand of JANWJX010000002.1, from coordinate 40,215 downwards.
AAATCGGAGATTTTGACCCGGCCGATCCCTTGCCGGACGATGCTCTCGGCGTGGGTGAACCCGACGCCGCCGGCGCCGCCGATCGCCACCGTCTTATGTGCCAACGAATCGAGCTGCTCCTGCGTCAGGAGGCCGATCATCCGGCAGAACAAAGTATTGCGATCGAACGGATCGTCCGACATGCGTCACGCCCCCGACCTTAAAAACACTTTGTCCTTACCGAGTTGAGCGCTAGTCCGCAAGAAATTTTACTCGTCTTACGATCAATAGTTTGTGTCGGATTTTCCTCTTTTTCGCTTACAACACTGGACCATGAACGCCTCGAGACGATTGAAGCGCATCCACTCGATCGCCGACTTCCGTGCCGCTGCGCTGCGCGTGCTGCCGCGCATGGTGTTCGACTATGTCGACGGCGGCTCCGGCACCGAAAGCACGCTGCGCGAAAACGCCGCCGCGTTCGAGCGCGTTCGCCTGGTGTCGGCCGCGCCGGTCGATGTCGCCAAACGCTCGCTGGCGATCTCGCTGTTCGGCCGCGAATTCCCATTGCCGCTGATCGTGGCGCCGCTGGGTCTCGCCTCGTCGTTCTGGGTCAAGGGCGAGCTTGCTCTGGCGCGCGGCGCCGCGCGTCATGGCATCCCGTGGGTGTTGTCCAACAACGCCAGCGTGCTGTTCGACGAGGCGATGGCGGCGGGCAACGGACCCAAATGGTTCCAGCTCTACGTCCCGCCTAATCGCGAGGCAACCAAGACATGGGCGCGCATGGCGCGCGAGGCCGGCTTCGAGGCATTGCAAATCACGGTGGACACCGCCGTGCCGAGCCGCCGCCTGCGCGACATCAGGCGGGGCTTTTCGATGCCGTTCGCCTGGACGCCGGCCAAGCTGTTCGACGTCGTGACGCATCCCGACTGGACGCGACGCATCGGCCCGCACGGCATTCCTCGGCCGAAGCTGATGTTCCATGTGCCATGGGCAGAGCCGGGCGCGGTGCCGGACATGCGTACGCGCCTGTCGCCGTCCCTCGACTGGGACCTGATCCGCTGGTTCCGCGACGAATGGAAGAAGCCACTCATGGTCAAAGGCCTTGCCGATCCGCGCCAGGCCAGGGTCGCGCTCGACGCCGGGATCGACGCGGTGGTGATTTCCAATCACGGCGGGCGCCAGCTCGACGGCGCGGTCGCGACCATCGACATCCTGCCCGAATTCGTCGCCGAGGTCGGCGGCAAGCTGCCGATCCTGATCGACAGCGGCTTTCGCACCGGCACCGACGTGGTCAAGGCGCTGGCGCTGGGCGCGACCGCCGTGCAGCTCGGCCGCGCCGCCGCGTACGCGGTGGCGACCGCGGGTGAAGAAGGCGTCGCTCATGCCATCGGCATCGTCAAAAGCGAGATCGACACCGCCATGGCGCTGTGCGGGGTCACTCGGGTCGCCGACCTCAATCCCAGCTTGGTGCGGCGGCGGCCGTGATGATTGATGCGAACCGGCTTGGTTCCATGCTATCGGTAGGCAAATAGCGCGGTGTTTCGATGATTTTCCCCCGTTTCCCGGGTGTTGTGGCGCGGCTGGCGCCGGTCCTCGTTGCGGTCTCGGTTCTGGCGCTTGCCGGTTGCACCGAGGAGATGGCCGCCGGAAGCAAGCCCGGCGCCACCGATCTTGGCCTGGTGAAGCGTGTGATGGACAAGGTCCAGGGCGACTATGTCGTGCCAGTGACGCAGAAAAAGCTCGTTGTCGACGGTCTCAAGGGCATGTTGTCGGGCCTCGATCCCCACTCCGACTATCTTGACGAAAGCGAATATCAGGAACTGATCTCCGACAGCGAAGGCGAGTTCGCCGGCATCGGCATCGAGATCAACCGCGAAGACAACCGGCTGCGGGTCATCTCGCCGATCGACGACACGCCGGCCGCCAATGCCGGCGTGAAGGCCGGCGACTTCATCGCGCGCATCAATGGCGAGCCGACGGACGGCATGACGCTGCGTGACGCGGTTGAAAAGCTGCGCGGTCCCGCTGGCAGCGCGGTGCGCATCACCCTCGAGCGCGCCAACACCAAGCCGTTCGACGTGACGCTGACCCGCGCGGTGATCCGCGTCGTGTCGGTGAAATCGAAGCTCGAGCCCGGCCGCATCGGCTATGTGCGGATTGTCAGTTTCGGCGAGCACACTGAAAGCGAATTCCTCGCGGCGCTGGAACAGTTGCGGCGCCAGGCCGGCGGTTCGCTCGGAGGCTTTGTGCTCGATCTGCGCAACGATCCCGGCGGCCTGCTCGACACGGCGGTGCGCGTCGCCGGCGATTTCCTCGGCGACGGCGTCGTCGTCACCACCAGGGGCCGCCACCACGACGACGACGAGGTCTATCGCGCGCCGCCCGACGGCGACAAGCTCAAGGGCGTGCCGGTGATGGTGCTGATCAACGGCGCCTCGGCCTCGGCCTCCGAGATCGTCGCCGGCGCATTGCAGGATCGCCACCGTGCCACCCTGCTCGGCACGCGCAGCTTCGGCAAAGGCTCGGTGCAGACCATCATTCCGCTTGACGGGCAGGGCGCGCTTCGCCTCACCACCGCGCGCTACTACACGCCGTCAGGCCGCTCGATCCAGGGCGACGGCATCATTCCCGACGTCGTCGTGCTGCCGGCGAAAGAGGCGAGCGACGTCCGCGGCGAGGTGGTGCACGAGATCAATCTGCCCGGCGCGCTCAAGAACGATACCAAGCGCGGCCTGGCAAAACCGTCGCAGAGCACGACCGACGACATTGCGATCGAGACGCGCCTCATCGCCACCGACAAGGACAATCAGTTGGCGACGGCGCTCGAGCGGCTGCGCGGCCGCGAAGTCAAGAAATAGAAGCCGGGAAATAGACCGAAGCGGCGTTACGCCAGCCGGCTCGGTGGCAACCACACCGTGACGGTAGTGCCGGCGCTTGGCTCGCTTTCGATCTCGAGGCGGCCGCCATGCAGCTCGGTTAGCGAGCGCGACAGCGGCAGGCCCAGGCCGGTGCCTTCGTAGCGCCGCGCCAACGAACTGTCGATCTGTCCGAACGGCCGCAGCGCGGTCTCAATGTCGGCCTTGGCGATGCCGATGCCGGTGTCGGCGACAACGAAGCGGAAGCCCGTTTCGTCGGCCTCGGCGCGGATTTCCACGCGCCCGCCCGCGGGCGTGAACTTCACCGCGTTCGACACCAAGTTGAGCAGGATCTGCTTCAGCCGGCGATCGTCGCCGCGCAGCGTCGGCAGTTTGTCCTGCGTCTTTACCTCGATCGCGACGCCGCCGGCGGTGGCGCGGTCGCGCACCAGCCGCAGGCAGGATTCGATCACGCCAGGAACGTCGACATTCTCCTCGGCGAGCTCGATTTTGTTGACCTCGACCTTGGAAATGTCGAGCACGTCATTAATCAAGTTGAGGAGGTGCTGCCCGCTGTCGTGAATGTCGCGGGCATATTCCGCGTAGCGGTCCTGGCCAAGCGGCCCGAACAGCTGGCGCACCAGAATATCGGAGAAGCCGATAATCGCGTTGAGCGGCGTGCGCAGCTCGTGGCTCATATTGGCGAGGAATTCGGTCTTGCTGCGGCTCGCGATCTCGGCTTCTTCCTTGGCTCGCGTCAGCGCAACTTCGCCCCGCTTGCGCGCCGTGACGTCGCCGTAGGTGATGACTGAGCCGCCTTGCGGCATGACGCGACGGCGGCGCTCGATGACGCGGCCGTCGGGGCGGTGCCGATCGATCACCGGCAGTGGCTCGCCCTCGATCTCGCGCATGCGTTCGGCAACCATCGCTTCGACCTTGTCGGGCGGCGTGCCGTAAGCCTCGATGAAATAGCGCAGCACGTCGCGGAATGGCCGGCCCGCGCGCATGACGTCGGGCGGCAGGCTGAACATATCGATCAAGCGGTTATTCCACAGCTTGGTGCGGCTCTCGCCGTCGATCACGACGAGACCCTGATCCATGTTGTCGAGCGTCGCGGAGAGCAGCGCGGAATTTTCGGCGAGCAGATCCTCGCGCCGCTTGCGTTCGGTGACGTCGCTGTAGGTGATGACCACGCCGCCATCCGGCATGGGCCGGCTGCGCCGTTCGACCACTCGGCCGTCCAGGGTCGGGCCGCTCAAAACGCGCGGTCCACCGGTGCGGAACTCCTCGACCCGCATCGACACCGTGCGTTCCAATTCCTCGGCCGCCTGCCCCATGCGCAGGCCCAGGACGCGCACCAGATCGCCGGCGGGCATGCCGACGCGCAGCGTATCCGCGGTCAGGTTCAAGAGCTCGACCACGCGGCCGTTCCAGCTCTTGATGTTCATGGCGGCGTCGAGCACCAGCATGCCCTGATCCATATTGTCGAGGGTCGCCGCGAGCAGCGAACTCTTCTCCTCAAGCGCGCGCTCGCGCTGTTTCAACTCGGTGATGTCGGCATAGGTCACGACGAGGCCGCCGTCCGGCATGGCGCGGCTGCGGCGCTCGATGACACGGTCGTGCGCGCCGAGATCGGTCATGATTCGGCCGCCGCCCTGGCGGAATTCCTCGAGGCGCTGCGCGACGCGTTCGTCGAGTTTGTCCATTTTGGTGCCGCCGCGCGCACCGATGAAACGCACGATATCTGCGGCCGGCCGGCCGGCATGAATCATGTCGGCGGGCAGACCGAGCAATTCGAGGACGCGTCGATTCCAGCTGCGGATTTTCAGGTCGGCGTCGAGCACCAACATGCCCTGATCCATGTTGTCGAGGGTCGCCGCCAGCAGCGCGCCCTTTTCCTCAAGCGCGCGCTCGCGCTGGGTCAGGTCGGTGACGTCGGTATGGGTCAGGACCGAGCCGCCGTCGGGCATGTCGCGGCGGCGGCGCTCGATCACCATGCCGTTGCGCAGGCGTCGGGCGAAGACCCGGTTCGATTCGACGTCGAGCTCCGCCATGCGCGCCTTGGCGAGATCGAGGGGATCGCCCTCGCCCAGCTCGCCCTGGCGCGCCAGTTGCGCGACGATCTCGGCGAGCGGCATGCCGACGCGGAAAAAGCCGGGCGGCAGGCCGTATTGCGCGACCAGCCGTTCGTTCCACATACGCGTGCGGTTCTCGGCATCCATCACCATGATGCCTTGGTCCATGTTTTCGAGGATCGCCGACAGTAGGGCGCTTTTCTCAGTAAGTTCGCTTTCGCGCCCGCGCGCGTCGGTGACGTCGGTGTAGGTCAACACCATGCCGCCGTCGGGAAGGGGACGGCGGCGGCGTTCGATGTTTCGGCCCTGGAAATGCTGGGGCGGCATCGTTACCGCGCTGGGCTGCGCGAAATCGACAATGCGTTCGGTCGCCTTCATGGCGTAGTCGACGCCGTGGGCTCCCAGATGACGTCCCATTGCCGCGATCATATCGACCAGTTTGGTGCCGACCTGCCACAGACCCGGCGGCATGCCCAGCAATTCGAGCAACCGGTCGTTCCACAGCCGGATGCGCAGTTCGGAATCGAGCACCAGCATGCCCTGATCCATATTGCCGAGCGTTGCCGCCAGCAGGCGGTGCTGGTCGTCGAGGCGCTGTTGCTGTTCCTTGAGCGGCGTTATGTCGGTGAAGGTGCGGATCATCCCGCCGTCCGGCATCCGGTTGGTGTGATGCTCGATCACGCTGCCGTCGGGACGGACGCGGAAACTATCTTCGGTGGCGCCGCGCAACCGGGTGAGGCGCGCTCGGGTGAGCGTTTTCGCGTCTCCGGCGCCGTATTCGCCGCGTTCGGCGAGAATGCGAACCAGGTCGGTCGCAGGCATGCCGGCATGGACGTCGTCGGGCTTCAGCCCGTTCATTTCGAGGAACCGGTCGTTCCACATCACGACGCGCGTGGCGGCGTCGTTGACGAGGACACCCTGGTGCATATTGTCGAGCGTCGCTTGCAGCAGCGCCGATTTCTCCGCGACCTCGGTCTCGCGCTGTTTCAGCGCGGCAATGGTGGTGATGAGGCGCGCCTGCGCGGTGGCGGCGCGCTCCTCGGCTTCGACCGACGGAGTGCGGTCACGCCCGGTGCCGCGATAGCCGACGAAGGCGCCCTCGCTGTCGAAAATCGGCGCGCCGCTGATCGAGTAATGATAGCGGCGGCCGTTGCGGTCGCGACGCGTGAAGCGGAAGTCGCGGAAGATATCGCGACGGCGGACGATGTCGCGCAATCCGGCGTAATCGAGATCGTCGATCCTGGGCAGTTTCTCGGTCAGGACATGGCCAATGAAATCGGCGCTCAGCGACGTTGCCGCCAGATCCTGCCGGTCGGACAGGACAGTGACGTGCAGCATGGCGTCGGTCTCCCAGAACCAGTCGGCGCCGGCCTGGGCAAAGGCGCGAATCAGTTCGGCGCCGCCACCGACCCGCGGGGCGGTAGAACGCTCATTAAGGACGATGGCGATCTCACCATCCGCGGTCATGCCGCGTGACAACTGGATCAGCCGCCGGACGATGCCCGATTGGGTGTAGACCTCGGTTTCCGCGCGCACCCATTCGCCGGCGCTGACCGTCTCGAAAAAGCGGCGCCCTTCGGTGCGATCGGCGAAATGGCCGATCAGGGCGGAGAGTGTGCGCTTGCCGTCTTTCGGCGCGGCGAAATCCCGCCGTGCGGCGTCGTTCTGGAACAGAATGGCGCCCTTGCGATCGAACAGTGTCGACAGCACCGCGGGCATCGCCGGGATCGCCGGCGCCTCCGAAGGCGTCTTTTCCAGAACCCGAACCTGACCCATTACTGGGCTCCTCGTTACGCGCGGCCGCGAACGCGGCTCTACCGAGGAGCGATGTTTGCATGGCAAGGTTTAAAATTTGTCAACCATACAAACGAGGGTATTTGGGGAAAGCCCGCCTCAGTCGCCGGAACGCGGCAGCATCGGGCCCAAGGACTTGCCGCCGAAAATATGGACGTGGAAATGCGGCACTTCCTGATGGGCGTCGGCGCCGTTATTGACGAGGAGTCGGAAACCGTCGTCCGTAACCCCCAATAATTTGGCCGCCTTGCCGACCGCGCGGAAGAAGCCGGCAAGCTCGGCCGGTGCCGCCTTGGCGGCGAAATCGTGGAACGAGACGTACTCGCCCTTGGGGATCACCAAGCCGTGGACCGGCGCGAGCGGCCGAATGTCGTGAAAGGCCAGGGCATATTCATCTTCGTAAATTTTCTTGGCCGGCAGCTCGCCGCGTAGGATCCGGGCGAAGATGTTGGTGCGGTCATACGCCATCACAGGTCAGCCTTTCTTGTCGCGCGCCGCCTTCTCGGCGATTCCCGAGGTGCCGGCGCGCGCTTCCAGGATGCGCCATACCTCTTCGGGGGCGACGCCGGCGGCTACCCACAACGCGAGCAGATGATAGAGCAGATCGGCGCTTTCGGCGGCGAGGCGCGCGCGGTCGCCTTTGACCGCCTCGATAATGGTCTCGGCTGCTTCCTCGCCGAGCTTCTTGGCGATGGCGGATGCGCCGCCTTCCAGCAATTTGGCGCTATAGGACTGGGCCGGATCCGCGCCGCGGCGCGACGCGATCACGTCATGGAGCTTGTCGAGAGTGGAGCCGTCGGGTCGGGACATGCCCTTTCGCTAGCATATTTGCGCCCGCCGCGTCAGCAGGCAGGCGCGGGACCAAGCAAGCGGGTTGATGCCTTCCGAACGTCCACCCGGACGTTCGGCCCGCGACATGCCGGGTGGCATGTCGCGGCGGCATCAACAGCGCCGGCGATTGAGGCCGATATTACGAGAACGTGAAGACCGGGCGGCCGCGCAGGCGATCGGTGAATTGGCGGGCGGTGCGCTGGGCGTCGAACAGCAACGCGCCTTTCTGCACGACAAAGCGCGTCGCCGGCTTGCCGCCGAACCCGACCATGAACTGATAGCGCGACTGGCTGGTGACACCGTCGAAATCGAATGTCAGGCCGAGCTGGTGCGCGTGCTGCATCCCGGCCCAAACCAGAGCGCTGACCGCGCCGGCATGCGCGATCTTCTCGTGGCGGCTCGAGAGGTAATAGTAATAGGAGTGATCGTCCCAGACGAACATGGTCTGGGCGTGGATTTCGCCCTTGGCGTCCGTGGCGGCGAGGATGTGTGCCTGGTTATGCGCTCGCGCCGCCTCGTAGACCGCGGAGACAAGGCGCATATCGACGTAAGATTTTTCCTCGAGATTGGCGGCGTAGAATCGCGCGAACGATTCCACATCCTCGTTGTCGGCGATGCTCAGACAGTCCTGCGCGCGGCGCACGATATTCCGGGTCTTGTCGCGCATTTCGGACCAAATCGCCTGTTCCGGCTGAGCGCAATCGGCAAGGAAAGTGTGTTGCACGCTGGCCTGATAGCCGTGCGCCTGAAACGGCAACACGTCGGTGAAGGAAGGATCGAGCCGCATGGTGATGTGATCGAATTCGGGGAGCTTTTCCAGGAGTTCGGAGACGGCGCTGAAAATCGCGCGCTGGCGCGACTCGATCTTCTTGCCCTCGACATTGATGACCGGACCGAGCGTGCGGGTCAGGGGCGGCATCCGGCTTTCGCGAAACATCATCTTGCTGCGATGGGCGTAGCGCAGATAGCCGCGCTCAGTTTCGACCTGGGCCCAACGGCCAGGCGCTACCGTGTCGAGCCACCAATCCTCATGGAAAATCGTCTTGCGCAAAAAAACACCTCTTGGCTCAGACGCCCCCGCCCGACGCGAGATTCGTCGAATACCGGATAATCTTTACCCCTGAGTCATTGAGCGATGATTAACAAACGGAAAGGTCAGCGGACGGCGATGCCCGCGCGGCTCAATTCGGCTTTTGCTTCCGCGATCCGATACGTCCCGAAATGGAAAATCGACGCCGCCAGCACAGCGGTGGCGTGACCGTCCCTGATGCCTTCCACGAGATGGCCGAGGGTTCCGACCCCGCCGGACGCGATCACCGGCACGGGCACCGCGTCGGCGACGGTTCTGGTTAACGGAATATCAAAACCGCGCTTGGTGCCGTCGCGGTCCATCGAGGTCAAAAGAATTTCGCCCGCGCCGGCCGCGACCATGCGTCTCGCCCATTCGACCGCGTCGATGCCGGTGGCGCGCCGCCCGCCATGGGTGAACACTTGCCAGTTGTCGGGGCCGGTCTGCTTGGCATCGATTGCGACGACGATGCATTGGCTGCCGAATTTCTCGGCGGCTTCGGCGACGAACTCCGGCCGCGCCACCGCCGCGGTGTTGATCGACGTCTTATCGGCGCCGGCGAGCAGCAGCTTGCGGATGTCGTCGAGCGTGCGCACGCCGCCGCCGACCGTCAGCGGCATGAAACATTGCTCGGCGGTGCGCGCTACCACATCGTAGAGCGTGTCCCGATTGTCCGACGACGCGGTGATATCGAGAAAGCACAGCTCGTCCGCGCCTTCCTTGTCGTAAAGCCGCGCCTGCTCGACGGGATCGCCGGCATCGACCAGATCGACGAAATTGACGCCCTTCACCACGCGCCCGGCAGTGACGTCGAGGCAGGGAATGACGCGCATTTTCAGCATGCGATGCTCATTCCACCGGATAAGGTTCGTTCACGAAGACGCGGTCGTGATAGCCCTTGGAGCCGATCGCCTGCGCCAGTGCGCTGCGCGGGTCCTCGTTGGCCCGAAGCGACGCCAGCACGCGCGCGAAATCGTAGCGCGGCCGCCAGCCCAGTTCCTGTCGCGCGCGGTCGTTGACATAGACGCGCCCGATGCTCGGAAACATTTTCCAGCCGCGCCGTGCATATTCCGCTTCCCAGCCGGGTGCGCGGCGGCTGACGGTGCGCGTCGCATCGGTACGCAGCTCGGCGAGATCGTCGCGGGTGAACGGCGTGGTCGCCGAAATGATGTATTTGCGGAAGCCGAGCCTCTCGGCGTGTTGCGAAGCAAGCAGATGCGCGCTTACCACGTCGGCGACGTCGACGCGCCGATGGAGGAATTCATTGGCCTTGACGTTGCCGTCCGCATAAGCCTCGCGCACATCGCGATTGTCATCCGCCTCGGGGAAGAAGCGCGAGGTGCGCAGCACAATGCAGTTGAGGCCCTGGTTGCGATGGAATAGCTGGCACAAATCCTCGGCCGCCGCTTTGGTGACGCCATAGATGTTTTTCGGCACCGGCGACACGTCCTCGGTGATCCAGGCCGCAGGCGCGCCCTCGGGCGGCGACATCGCGTCGCCGAACACACTGGTGGTGCTGGTATAGATGAAGGCGCCGACCTTCTCAGCGACGGCTTCTTCCAGAAGATTGAGCGTGCCGGAAATGTTGGTATCGATGAAGTCCTGGGGGCTATGGGTCGCGACATGCGGCTTGTGCAGCGTCGCGGTATGGAACACCGCCTGCACCCCGTTCATGGCGCGCTTCACCGCCGCGCGGTCGGCGACCGACCCGACCTGCAACGTGAAGGGCGAGGGCAGAATATCGAGCCCGACCACTTCCTGCTGCAATTCGCGCAGGGTGCGGACCAGCGCCTCGCCGAGATGCCCCGAACTGCCGGTAACCAGAATCCTCATTGTCCGCCCGCTACCGTCAACGCTTCACCGAGATCGATCCGGCCTTCATATAGTGCGCGGCCGAGAATCGCGCCCGGAATTTGACGCGCCTTCAGCGCCCGCAGATCGTCGAGCGACGAAATGCCGCCAGACGCGATCACCGGAATAGCGACGGTTTTGGCCAGTGCGGCGGTGGCTTCGACGTTGACGCCCTGCATCGTGCCGTCGCGCTCGATGTCGGTATAGACGATGGCGGCGACGCCCGCGTCCTCGAAGCGCCGCGCGAGGTCCAGCGCCGCGATGTCGCTGGTCTCGACCCAGCCGCGCACCGCGACCTTGCCGTGCCGCGCGTCGATGCCGACCGCGACGCGGCCGGGAAATTCCCGCGCCGCGCTCCTGACCAAAGCGGGATCGTTGAGCGCAGCGGTGCCGAGAATGACGCGCGCCATACCGGCGCCGAGCCAGCGCGCGATGGCTTGGCGATCGCGCACCCCGCCGCCGAGCTGCACCGGCACTGTCGCCGCGCCGAGGATGGATAAAATGGCGCTTTCATTGACCGCTTTTCCCGCGATCGCGCCGTCCAGATCGACGATGTGCAACCACTTTGCTCCCGCGGCTGCAAAGGCGCGGGCCTGCGCGGCGGGGTCGGCGTTGAATACGGTCGCTTTGTCCATGTCGCCGCGCAAAAGGCGCACGCACTTTCCGCCTTTGAGGTCGATGGCGGGATAGAGGATCACGGCCGCCATCCCAGGAAATTGGTAAGGATGCGCAAGCCCGTCTCCTGGCTCTTTTCCGGATGGAACTGGGTGCCGACCAGATTGTCGCGGCCGATCGCGGCCGTCACCGGCCCGCCATAATCGACCGTGGCGACGATGTGCTTGGGATCGGCGCAATTGAATCCGTAAGAGTGCACGAAATAGGCATGCGCGCCCGGCGCAATTCCGGCGAAAACCGGATGCGCGCCGCGCATTTGCAACTGGTTCCAGCCCATATGTGGAATCTTGAGGGTCGGATCGGACGGCGTCAGTTTTGCGACATCGCCCTTGATCCAGTCGAGCCCCGCCACGGGCTCGAATTCGAGGCCGCGCGTTGCCATGAGCTGCATACCGACGCAGATGCCGAGGAAAGGCTTGCCGCCCTTGATCACCTGTTCGTTCAGTGTCTCGATCATGCCGGGAAGCGCCGCAAGCCCTCGCTTGCAGTCGGCGAAGGCGCCGACGCCGGGCAGCACGATGCGCTCGGCGGCGCGGACTTTCGCCGCGTCGCCGGTGACCGCGATCTCCGCCGTGAGGCCCGCTTCGCGCGCCGCGCGCTCAAGCGCCTTGGCGGCCGAGCGCAGATTGCCCGAGCCGTAATCGACGATGGCGACGATCATTTACAGACTTCCGCCGAGCACGCCCTTGGTCGAAGGCACCGTGTTGCCGCGGCGCGGGTCGATCTCCACCGCCATGCGCAACGCGCGCGCCAGGCCCTTGTAGCAGGACTCGACGATGTGATGGCTGTTCTCGCCATAGAGATTCTCGATGTGCAAGGTCACGCCCGCCGACTGGGCGAAGGCCTGGAACCATTCCTTGAACAGTTCGGTGTCCATCTCGCCGAGTTTTGGCTTCGGCACGTTGACCCGCCAGATCAGATACGGCCGGTTGGAGCAGTCGAGCGCGACCCGCGTCAGCGTCTCGTCCATCGGCACCAGCGCCTCGCCCCAACGCGCGATACCGGCGCGGTCGCCCAGCGCCTTCGACACCGCCTCGCCGATGACATAGCCGGTGTCCTCGGTGGTGTGGTGATAGTCGATGTGGAGATCGCCCTTTGCCTGCAACTCAATGTCGATCAGGCTGTGGCGCGAAATCTGTTCGATCATGTGGTCGAGGAAGCCGATCCCGGTCGACACCTGATACTGGCCGGTGCCGTCGAGGTTGATGGTCGCGCCGATTCGCGTCTCGCGCGTGTTGCGCTCGACGGTGGCGACACGGCCCGACGTCTTGTGGCGCGGCGATGCAAAGGCCTTGGGCAAGGCAAGTCTCCGGCCGGGGCTGAAAATCCGGCGCGCAACTTGTAACAAATGCCGCGCCGGGTCGCCAGACTCACCCCGCCGGCTGCTGGTTAATCAACAGCCAGTACATGCCGATCTGGTTGACCGCCCGGTTGAATTGCTCGAAATCGACCGGCTTCACGATGTAGGAATTGGCGCCGAGCTTGTAGGTCTCGTGGAGATCGCGCTCCTCGCGCGAGGAGGTCAGCACCACCACCGGAATCGTCCGGGTGCGCGGGTCGTTTTTGACCTTTTGCAGCACTTCGGCGCCGTTGACCTTGGGCAGTTTCAGGTCGAGCAGCAGCACAACGGGCGCGGCATTCATGTTGGGTTTGCCATCGGTCCCGATGCCGAACAGATAGTCGAGCGCCTCGGCGCCGTCGCGCAGCACCCGGATCGGGTTGGTGAAATTGCTCTTGCGCAGCGCCCGCACCGTCAGCTCGACATCGTCGGGATTGTCCTCGACCAGCATGATCTCGACCGGGTTCATGGCGCGCGTCCTTCGAGGGTGAAAGAAAAGATCGCGCCTTGATCCGGCGCGGCCTCGGTCCAGATCTCGCCGCCATGGCGATGCACGATGCGCTGCGCGATAGCGAGCCCCACGCCGTTGCCGTCGAAGTCCTCCGCGCGATGCAGGCGCTGGAACACACCGAACAGTTTGCCGGCGAACGCCATGTCGAAGCCGGTGCCGTTGTCGGCGACGACATACACGGTACGGCCGTCCTGCTCGCGACTGCCGATCTCAATGCGCGCGCCCGGGGCCTTGGCCGTGAACTTGACGGCGTTGCCGATCAGCTCGGCGAACACGCGCGTCGCCAGCGCCGGGTCGGCCTCGCACGGCGGCAGCGCGCCGATCGCGAAGGCAATGTCGCGGCCTTGCGCCATGCCGGCGCCCTCCTCGATCACGCGGCGTACAATCGCGGCGGGCTCGATCCGGCTTTTGTGCAGGGGCTGACGCAACAGTCGTGAAAAACCGAGCAGGTCGTCCATCAGCGCGCCCATGCGCATGCTGTTGCGCCGGACGGTGCCGAGCAGTCGCGCCGCCTCGGGTTCGAGCTCGCCGCCGAAATCCTCGATCAGCGCGCGCGAAAATCCGTCGATGGCGCGCAATGGCGCGCGCAGGTCGTGCGCCACGGTGTAGGAGAACGACTCGAGTTCGGCGCTGGCCGCGCGCATATCTTGAAGCGCCCGGTCGAGCCGCGCGTCGCTCAGGGCGAGCGCGACGCGCAAGCGTTGAAGCTGGTGGCCGAGGAACAAGATGACGCAAATCAGCGCCGCGACGGCGATCAGCGCCAAAACCAGCGTCACCGACGATCCCCCAGCGCCTGCGCGATGTTGGCGGCGAGCTCCGACGGATCGTAGGGTTTTTGCAGCACGCGGATGTCAGGGTCGAGCGCCGCGCGTTGCAGCACGTCTTTCGCCGGGAAGCCCGACGTGAGCAGGATCTTGAGGCCAGGCCGTTTCTGCCGCGCCGTCGCCGCCAGCTCGTAGCCGGTCATGCCATTGGGCATGGCGACGTCGCTGAACAGAAGCTCGATCTCGGGTGCGACCGACAACGCCGCCAATGCCTCCGCGCCGTCAGCGGCCTCGATCACGCGATGGCCGAGGCCGCGCGCGACCGCGACTAAGAACCCGCGCACCGCGCGGTCGTCGTCGACCACGAGAATGGTGGTGAGGCGCGGGGCCGCCGCGACCGGCGCGAGTTCCTGGGTCTGTTGGTCGAGCCTCGCCACGAGGACGCTGGGCAGGCAGATGTTGATGACGGTCCCTTGGCCGGGCTTGCTGTCGATCGACATGTGCCCGCCCGACTGGCGGACGAAGCCGTAAACCATCGACAGGCCCAGTCCCGTGCCTTTGCCGACTTCCTTGGTGGTGAAGAACGGTTCGATGGCGCGCGCCGCGACGTCGGGCGGCATACCGGTGCCGGTATCGGTGACCGCCAGTCGCACGAACGCGCCCTCAAACTCCTCAAGCGGGGATTTCACACGTTCGGCAACGATCGTGATGCCGCCGCCGACCGGCATGGCGTCGCGCGCGTTGATGACAAGATTGAGCAGCACCATCGACAGTTGGCTTGGGTCGATGCGCACGGGCGGCATGTCGGGCTCGACGGTGAAGTCGAGCGAAATGTCCGGCCCGAGCGGTTGGCGCAGCAGCGGCGCCGCCTCGCTGAGATACTTGCCGAGATCGATCTCCCGCATCTGCAGGGGCTGTTGCCGGGCGAAGGCGAGGAGGCGTTTGGTCAGCTCGGCGCCGCTGCGCCCCGCGGCATGAATGCTGTCGACCAGCTCGGTCATTTCCGGGTCGTCGCCGACCGCTTCCTGAAGCAGGCCGCTATTGCCCAGGATCACGGTCAGCAGATTGTTGAAATCGTGCGCGATGCCGCCGGTAAGCTGGCCGATCGCCTCCATTTTCAGCGCCTGGTGAAGCTGCGCCTCGGTTTCTTTGCGCTGGCCGATATCGACCACGATGCCGGCGAGCACCGGCGGGCGGCGTTCCGGCATGAAACGGCGCGCCCGCGCCCAAACCCAATGAAGCGTGCCGTCGCGCCAAGTGATGCGGAATTCGATGTCGATTTCCTCTTCCCCGTCGAGCGCGCGGCGAAAGGCGTCGTCGACGCGCGGCCGGTCGTCGGGCGCGATCTGCGCCATCGCGTCCTCGTAGCTCCAGCTTTCCGGCGGCGTTGCGAAGCCGAACAAGCGGAAAAAGCGCGGCGAGGGACGGAAGGCGCGGGTGGCGAGGTCGATTTCCCATTCACCGATATGCGCCGATTCCAGCGCGAACTCGCGCATCTGCTGCAGTTCGCGGATCGCGGCCTCGGCGGCGCGGCGCTGGCGGCGCGCCTCGGCCTGTTTCAGTTCGCGCGATATCGCCGGCACGAGGCGAGCGACATTGCCCTTCATGACGTAATCCTTGGCGCCGGCGCGCATCGCCGCGACGGCTTCTTCCTCGCCGATGCCGCCGGAAAAGATGATGAAGGGCAGGTCGAGATTATGCTCGCGCAACACGCCGAGCGCGCTGAACGACGTCATGCCCGGCATCGAATGGTCGGACACGACGAGGTCCCATTCGTGCTCCTCGAGGGCGGATTCCATGCCGTCCAGGGTCTCGACCCGGCGCATGGTGACGTCGTAACCGGCGCGGCGCAGTTCGAGCCGCAGCAATTCCGCGTCGTCGGGTGCGTCCTCGATGACGAGAAGGCGCAGGGGAAGTGTGTTCATTCGACCTACCTCCGGGGGGCGCCCCGCCCACGGCCAAGCGCCCATTCAATCCGGCGGTTACTCTACTTTTGCAAGAATTAATAAGTTAATAAAACAATCAGTGATTGATTAATGGAAGTCCCGGGATGATTTTCATGCGCCGTCTTAAGACTCATTACCGGCGCTGCATTGATGCACTGCACAAAACGGCGCTTGACCGGCATGCCGCGCGGGCGCAGCCTCCGCCCGTAGTTTCGTTCCGAGGAGCCAGAAGCGTGGACACGAATCCGGTTCCCGCCCCCAAGGCCCGGCTCAGCCCCGTCGATTTGCGCCTGCGTAAAGGCGGCGTGCCGATCGTTTGCCTCACCGCCTATTCGACGCCGATGACGCGGCTCATCGACAACGCGGTCGATCTGATTCTGGTCGGCGATTCGCTCGGCATGGTGGTCTACGGCTTCGAGACCACGGTGCCGGTGACGCTCGAGATGATGATCCGGCATGGCGCCGCGGTGGCGCGTGGCGCGCGCCACGCCTGCGTCATTCTCGACCTGCCGTTCGGCACCTATCAGGAAACGCCGGTCCAGGCCTATCGCAACGCCGCGCGGGCGCTTGCCGAAACCGGCGTCGCCGGCGTCAAGATCGAAGGCGGCGAGATCATGGCGGAGACGATCCGCTTCCTGGTCGATCGCGGCATTCCGGTGCTCGGCCATATCGGGCTCCAACCGCAATCGGCCAACACTGTCACGACCGGCGGCTTCCGCGCGCAAGGCAAGAGCGACGAGGATCAGGTGCGCATTCTCGCCGACGCGCGGGCCGTTGCGGCTTCCGGCGCGTTCGCCGTCGTGGTCGAAGGCGTCACCGAAAGTCTCGCGCGCGCCGTCACCGCTGCCGTCGAGATTCCAACCATCGGCATCGGCGCGTCGGCGCATTGCGACGGACAGATTCTGGTGACCGACGACGTGGTCGGCCTGTTCACCGAGTTCAAGCCGCGTTTCGTCAAGCGCTATGCCGAGCTGGCATCGAAGATCGCCGCGGCGGCCGAGGATTATGCCGAGGACGTGCGGCAGCGCCGCTTCCCCGGCCCGGAACACACATACGGCGGCAAGAAATAGCGCGGCCTAAAGGTTGAGAATGCCCCACCAGTTCGGGCCTTCCTCGGCGTCGCTTCCGCTGGGCGCGTAACCCTTGCTTTCCATGCAGCCCTTGACGATCTGACTGCTCAGGCGCGCGTCGCTCGATGCGTCGCTGGCATCGTAGGTCTCGCGGGTCTGGGTGCGGTCGCGATCGTGCGCGCGTCCCGCGGCGATATCGGTGTCGATATTCACGTCGCGCTGGATGTCATGTTGCGCCATGTGGCGGCAATCCGCGTAATCGGCTGCCGCCATTTGGGGGCTGGCGCCGTCTTTCGACCATTTGGCCGGGCCCGAACAGGCGCCCAGCGCCACCGACAGCGCCAGCGCCGCCACCAACGGAAATGCCCTGCCGCCCATCGTTCTCGTCTCCCGAGGCGGACCGTTAGAACCGGCCCGCTTGAAAATCCATTGCCGCCTGACGGATTTCCTGCGGCGTATTCATCACGAACGGACCGTAGCGCGCGATCGGCTCGTTGAGCGGCCGACCCGCCACCAGCAGCACTCTGGCGTCGCCGCCGGGTGCCGCGATCTTCACCGCGTCGCCCGCGCCGAGCACGGCGAGAGTACCATGCGCAACGCGATCCGGGGACTCGCCGACCGCGATGTCGCCCTGGAACGGATAGAGGAAAACAGCATGAGTCGCTGGCAGCGGCAAGGTGATCGCGCCGTCCGCCGGCACCGCGATGTCGAGCATGACGGGCTCGGTGGCGATGCCGTTGATCGGGCCGTGCACGCCGCCGGCTTCGCCGGCGATCACCTTGATCGAGACGCCGCCCGGCAGCGACGCCGTCGGAATCTCGGCGGGTGGGATTTCCTGATAGCGTGGCGCCGTCATCTTGTCCTTGGCGGGCAGGTTGACCCAGAGCTGGAAGCCCCACATCAGCCCGTTTTCCTGCTCCGGCATTTCCGAATGGAGAATGCCGCGCCCCGCTGTCATCCACTGCACGCTGCCGGCGTCGAGGCGGCCGGTATGCCCCTTGTTGTCGCCGTGCCGCATCTTACCCGCGAGCATGTAGGTCACGGTCTCGAAGCCGCGATGCGGATGCTCGGGGAAGCCGGCGATATAGTCGTCGGCGTCGTCCGAGCGGAACTCGTCGAGCATCAGGAACGGATCGACATGATCGAGCTGCGGCGTGCCGATGAGGCGATTGAGCTTCACCCCGGCGCCGTCGCTGGTCGGCATGCCGCTGACGCGACGCGCCACCGGGCGCAGGATTTTGGCCGATCCGTCCATGATGCTTGCTCCTTGCTCCTACTTCTTTTGCAAGGCGCGGCCCTTGACCAGCGCGTCGGCCGTTTCGGCGACGAACTTGCCCTGGTAGCGCGCGATTTCCTTTTCGTTCTCGCTCACTGCTTTCGGCTTTTGCATGGTGCCGGCGACGATGCTGGCGCCGTAGGGCGAGCCGCCGCTGATCTCGTCGACATTGCTTACAGCCGGGCTGACGAAGCCGATCGGCACGACAATCATCCCGAGATGCTGCACCACGGTCTGGAAATTCAGGATCGCGGCGTCCTGGCCGCCATGCTGCGTGTTGGCCGAGGTGAAGAAGCTCGCCAGCTTTCCGACCATCGCGCCGGTGAACCACAGCGAGCCGGTCTGGTCGAGGAAATGCTTCATCGACGCCGCCATCATGCCGTAACGCGTGGCGGTGCCGAAAATCACCGCGTCGTAATCCTTCAATTCCTCGGGGTTGGCCTCGGGCGCGACGAAATCGGTCTTCTGATGCCGCGCCTTCGCCTCGTCGGCGGTGAACAGCTCCTTGACCCGCTTCAGCGTGACCTCGGTTCCCGACACCGAGCGCGCGCCCTCGACCACGGCTTGCGCCAGGGTCTCGATGTGCCCATAGGCCCCGTAATACAGCACCAGCACTTTTGCCATGACGACCCCACTCCCTGTTTCGTTGGTTGTTGGTGACCCGGGATGATTACTGGATTGCGAGTAAAATGGGAATGCGCGACCATGATGAGAACAATCAAACAAGCGTGTCCGCCATGCGGCGGAGCAAAGGAGGGGAAGCCATGCTGCGCCTAGCGAAATTCCTGGCTGTTACCGTTCTGTTGCTGCCGGCCGCCAGCCTGCGCGCCGCGCCGGCGCCGGTCGAGGTGCCGGGCGGTGCCGTCCAAGGCGTGGTCGAAGGCGACGTGCTGCATTACTGGGGCATCCCGTTCGCCGCGGCGCCGGTCGGCGATCTGCGCTGGCGCGCGCCGCAGCCGCCGAAGCCATGGAGCGGCACCCTGCTCGCCGACAAGTTCGGCCATAACTGCATGCAGAATCCGCGGCCGCCCGGCGCGCCATGGCCGAACCGCGAGCCGACGCCGTCCGAAGACTGCCTTTATCTCAATGTCTGGGAGCCCGCGAACACCACAACAGGCGCCAAGCTGCCGGTGATGGTGTGGATCTATGGCGGCGGTTTCCAGATCGGCTCCAGCGCCACCATCCTGTTCGACGGCACCCAGTTCGCCAAGGACGGCGTGGTAATGGTCAGCTTCAATTACCGGCTCAACAAGTTCGGCTTTTTCGCCCATCCGGCGCTGACCAAGGAATCGCCGAACGCGCCGTTGGGCAATTATGCCGTGCTCGACCAGATCGCGGCGTTGAAATGGGTGCGCGCCAATATCGCCAGGTTCGGCGGCGATCCAGCCAACGTCACCATCTTCGGCGAAAGCGCCGGCGCCATGTCGGTGCAATATCTGATGGGTTCGCCATTAGCTCAGGGCCTGTTCGACAAGGCGATTTCAGAATCCGGTTTCGGCCGCTTCCATCTTCAGTCTTTCGCCGAGGCGGAGGCGAAGGGCACGGCGGTCGCCGCGACCTGGGGCGTCAAGACCGACGATGTCGCGGCGCTACGCGCAGTGCCGGCCAAGGAGGTGCTTGGCGACACGACGATGAGCCATAACGGCTTTTGGCCGATGATCGACGGCAAGATCATTCCCGACCAGACCATCAACTCGTTCGAAGCGGGCAAGGTCGCGCACGTGCCGTTCATGGTCGGGTCGAACAGCTACGAAATCGGCCTATTCCCGACGCTGGCGGCGGGCCTGTCGCAAAAAATGTCGAGTGTCTGGCCCAAGGTCGAAACCCTGTTCGACGGGTTCGGACGCCACGACAACGGCGTCTTGGAGAAACAGGTGGCGACCGACCTCATGCTGACCGAGCCGACGCGCGAGCTGGCGCGGGCCGCCGTCAAGGCCGGCATGCCGACCTAT
Source organism: Allostellaceae bacterium (assembly GCA_025451725.1). Taxonomy (GTDB): domain Bacteria; phylum Pseudomonadota; class Alphaproteobacteria; order ATCC43930; family CGMCC-115725; genus JAATGI01. Next base: position 20,228 of record JANWJX010000002.1, on the reverse strand, counting down.
GTCTACTACTATTCCTATGTGAATCCGTCGGCGCGGAAGATCTGGCCGGGCGCGCCGCATTTCTGGGAAGTGCCGGCGGTGTTCGGCACCATGCCCTATATGGAGCACGATCCCGAACCGGCCACGCCGAAAGTGACCGAGGCGATGAATTCGCGCTGGTCGGAATTCGCCAAGACCGGCAAGCCCGCGGGCTGGCCCCAATTCGCAGCCGGGGACGAGCAATGGCTGGACTTCACCGGCGACGGGCCGGTGGTGCGCAAGAATCTGCTGAAGCCGCGTCTCGATTTCGTCGAAGCGCTACCGCCGCCGCCCAAGACGAACTGATTCGCTACTCGGCGCGGAACAGCGTCAGCGTCGCCGGTTTGCCGGTGGAATAGTCGAGGCCGCGGGCCATTCCGGCCGCGCGCGGCGTCGCGTCGAGCCTCGTCATGGCGTCGCGAAAAGCCTGCTCCTGGCGCCGCTCGACCAGCACGGCCGAGACCTCGTGACGGGACAGCGCCTCGGCGGCTTTTTGCGCCGGCAGCAATTTCGTCGCGGTGCCGAGCGAGAACACGATGCTCGGCTCGCTGTATCCGACCACGGCGACGGGCCGCTCATGCGCCAACGCGGCCGCCTGGCGCGAGACGAACAACTGGTCGAGGCGCGGCGCGACGAACTGGCCGAGCGGGATGAACACCACGAGGCTGCAACAGATCGCGAGACGCGGCGCCAGAATTGTCTGTCGCCGAAAAATCAACAGTACCGCGAAGACCGCGAGCCCAACGGCGCCGGCGATGCCGAAGAAATTCGAGCCCCCGCCATAGCGGATCGGCCCCTCGACCAGCAGCGCCATCAGGCACAGCGCGACCAGCACGCCGATCGCGCCGAACAGAAGATCGTAGCGCCGCCATTTGCCGTCGCTCGCGAGCAGCGCCGCGCCGGCTGTCAGAGCCAGCGCCGGATAAACCGGCAGCAGATATTGCGGCAGCTTGGTTGGCACTAGTTCGACCAGGATCCAGAACGGCACCGCCCACGCGACGAGGAATCGCACGGCCACGTCGCGCCGCTGCCGCCAGCCATGCGCGATGACGTTGCCGAGGAAGATCGTCGCCGGCCAGAATCCCGCCAGCAAGATCAACAGATGGGTGAGGGGCGGCGCGCCATGCGCCTCCTCGCCGCCGACCAGCTTGGCGAAGAGATCACCCCCGACCGATTGGCTCAGGAACTGGCCGGCGGTCGCGCGCTCGATCGCGTAGAGCCACGGCGCCACGATGACGATCAGCAGCGGCACGCCCCACCAGGCGCGCAGTCCCTTGAGCCAGCGCGCGTCGCGGTCCGCGACACATAGCGCGATGACGGTGAGGATCGACAGGACCGGGATCACCGGGCCTTTGAGGTAAATCGCCGCCGCCTGCGCCAGCCAGAACAGCAGCGGCCAGCGCAACGGCGTGTCGCGGCTGTCACGCGAGGCGCGATAGATCAAGCCGAGCGCGCCTTGCGCCGCGATGGACGCGGCGAGCAGGACGGCATCGGTCTTGGCGATGTGGGCTTCGATCGAGAGTTCAAGCGTTGCCGCCAGGAGGCCTGCGCCAATCAGCGCCGCCGGCCGTCCGACCAGACCCTGACCGAGACCGAATGCCAACAGCACCGCCGCTACGCCGCCCAAGAGCGAGGGCACGCGGTAAGGCCAGATCGCGTCGCTTGCGGCGTCGCTCAACGCGGCAACCGAGGCGGCTTGCAGCCAGTAGATGCCGGCGGGTTTTTTGTTGCGCGCTTCGTCCTGAAAGCGGATGCGCAGGAAATCGCCGGTCTCGAGCATCTGGCGCGTCGCTTGCGCGAAACGCGCCTCGTCGCGGTCGAGCACTGGAAGCGCGGCGATCCCGGGCAGATCGAGCGCAAGCGCCAGGAGGGCGAGAAGGATGTAGGGGCGAATGCCCCTACACCATTGCTCGATCATGCCTCCGTGCGTCAGGCGACGTTGCTACAGCCGACCGAGCGCGCGGCGCAGCGCGTTGGCGCCGGGCTGACGCAGGCGGGCCCGGCCATAGACGATCTGCTCGGTCGTCACCGGCTGGCCATAATAGCGCGCGTTCCAGTCCTGATTGGGGCCGATTGCGCCGCCCTGGATGGCGACGCCGCCGAACAGGCCCTTGGAGTTGGAGAGGGCGTAGATGTCGGCGCCCGCCGTGGTGACGGAGCCTTCGGCGCCCGCGCCCAGCGTCGCGATGGCGAGACCGGCCTCGGCGCCGAGCTTCAATTGCGCGTTGGTGATGGCGAGGTTGAGCGCGTGATCATTCATGATGATCAGCACGACCTTCGACACCGCGATGCCGATCTGGAGGCCGAACGAGGCGGCGCCGAGATTGTAAAACGCCGGATAGGACCAGGAGCCGTTGCGGTTATGGATCAGCAGCACGCCCTGACCGCCTTGCGCGCCGAAGATGAAACCGGCCTTGACCAAGTTCGGCACGATCAGGATCGCGCGGGAGCGATGCACCAGCCGGCGGACGTTGTCGGTGTAGTTGCCGGGGTTATTGAACGAATGCACCACGCCGACCGACTCGTCGACGATCTGCTGCTGATCGGACTGGGCGCGCGCGCCGGTCGCCGCCAGCAGCGGCATCAGGGCGAGAGCGAAAAGAGCGAACACGATACGCCGGGTCATATTGTCTCCTCCGGTTCATCCGCGGGTTGATCCACACCAACAACACCGGATCATAGGACACCGGTTCCCGGCGCACCATGACCCATTGTGTTTTTTTCAACGCGGCGGGCGATTCACCGCCGCGACGCGCCAATCGTGGCTGCGCTTCTGCACGTCGAAATGCTCGATCATGGTCAGTGACAGGTTTTCGCAGGAAAAGGCCAGCGCGATGCCGGGCGAAAGGTCGAGCGCCACGCCCAACGCGGCTCGAATGGTGCCGCCATGCGCCACCGCGACGATGTCATGGCCCTGCAACTCTTCGGTCCAACGCTCGATGCCGACGCGCACCCGCTCGTAAACCTCGGTGAAGCTTTCGCCGCCGGGCGCCTTGGTGTCGGGCGCCGCGATCCAAAGCGGGTATTTCGTCACCTCGGCGCGGATCTGACCCTGCCATTCGCCGAAATTCTGCTCCATCAGCAGCGGTTCGATGATCGGCTCGGGCGCGTTGAGTCCGGCGGCGCGAATCGCGGCGGCGGTCTTGGTCGTGCGTTGCAGCGGCGTCGCCAGCCAAACCGCGTCCTTGGGCAGCATCTGGGCGAGGCCGGCGAAGGCGGCGCTGTCGCTGGTGTCGCAATCGACGTCGCGCTGGCCGTAGAGCCGGCCCTCGGGGTCGATCGCCGGTGCGTGCCGGATCCAGAACCAGCGGGTCATGTTGCGAGACACGTCGTTCATTCCCCCATTTGCATCAGCGCGCCGCGCCGCCGCGCCTGGCGCATATATAGCAGGAACACCGCGCCGCCCGCCGCCAGCCAAATGACATCAAGCCCCGCCGCCGCGAAAAAATGGCCGAGAGGGAAAGTATGCTGGAACATCACCGTGCGCATGCCCTCGAACACATGAGACGAAGGCAAGATCCAGGCCACATATTGCAGCCAGCGCGGCAGGATCGAGACCGGGTAATAAATCGCGCTGACCGGCGCCAGGATGAACACCGCGAACCAGGCGATGCTTTCGGCGCCGAGCCCGTTGCGCAGAATGAGCCCGCAGATCGCCAGCCCCATCGCCCAGCCCATGAACATCAGCAGCGAAAAAAACGCCAAGAGCGGCAGGCCGAGGGTGAAGATCGAATAATGATAGAGCGGAATCGCCAAGAGCGCGGACGGCACCACGCCGATGCCAACGCGCACGAAGCTCATGAAGATCAGCGAGATCACCCACTCATAGGGCCGCAGCGGCGTCGCGAACAAATGGCCGAGATTGCGCGACCACATTTCCTCGAGGAACGACACCGAGACGCCGAGCTGGCCGCGGAACATCACGTCCCACAGCATCACCGCCGCCAGGAGCACGCCGCCGGCCTTCGCCACCCAGGTGCTGTTGGTCATGAGGAACCGGCTCATGAAGCCCCACAGGATCATCTGAATGGCGGGCCAGTAGATCAGCTCCAAGGTGCGCGGCCACGAGCTGCGCAATAAAAAGAGATAGCGCAGCATCATCGCCCAGACCCGCGCCGGCGAGAAACCGTCGCCGGTCGGGACACGCAGCCGCGCCGGGGCGGGGGCGGCCACCGTCATTGCGCCGCCTCACGCGGCGCGAAATCGGCGCCGCGCGCGATGTCGAGAAATACCTGCTCCAGCGTCGCCCGGCCATAGCGCGCGATCAGCGCCGTTGGGCTGCCGCGATCGACGATGCGGCCCTTTTTCATCATCATCACGTCGGCGCACAGCCGTTCGACCTCGCTCATATTGTGCGAGGCGAGCAGGATCGTGGCGTCGGTGCGCGCGCGATAGGTTTCGAGATAGGACCGCACCCAGTCGCCGGTGTCGGGGTCGAGCGACGCCGTCGGCTCGTCGAGCAGCAACAGTTCCGGCTCGTTCAGCAGGGCCTTGGCGAGAGCGACGCGCGTCTTCTGTCCCGCCGACAATTTGCCGAACGGCCGGTCGAGGAAATCGCCGATCTGCAAATCGCTTGCCAATGTCGCGATGCGCTCGCGCAGGCCGGGAATCCGATAGAGCCGGCCATAGACGCTCAGGTTCTGCCGTACCGTGAGGCGATGCGGCAGGTCGACATAGGGCGACGAGAAATTGAGCCGCGGCAGCACGCGATGGCGATGCGTCAACATGTTCTCGCCGAAAATCGTGATCGCCCCGTCGCTCGGCAACAAAAGGCCCAGCAGCATCGACAGGGTCGTGGTCTTGCCGGCGCCGTTGCCGCCGAGCAATGCGGCCGTGACGCCGCGCGGCAGGTCGAAATCGATGCCGTCGACGGCGACGATGTCGCCGAATTTTTTGGTCAGTCGGGAGACGGAAAGAACGATCTCGGCCACGCGCGCATCATGGCGGAAGCATCGGGGCAAAAAAAGAGGCCGAACCGGGTGGCTCGGCCTCGATGTCCGCCGTTGCCGGCGGCGCGGGGGTCAGAAGGGTCGCGCCCAGTAGGCCGCGATCTGCGTCACCAGCGACTGCGGCAGCGGGACGTAGTCGAGCGCTTCCGCCTGCGCCTGACCGTGGCGCAGCGCCCAGGCGAAGAAATCGAGCGTCGCCTTTTGCCGCGCCGGGTCTTTCGGGGTTTTGTACATAAGCATGAACACCGTTGCCGCGATCGGATAGGCATCGGCGCCCGGCGCGTTGGTCATGATGAGATAGAAGTCCTTGGCATGAACCCAATCGGCTGTCGCCGCCGCGTCCTGAAACGATTTGGCGTCTGGCTTGACGAACTTGCCGGCCGAGTTCTGCACCAGCGTGTAGGTCATGTGGTTTTGCAGCACATAGGCATATTCGACATAGCCGATCGCGCCCTTGATCTGCTTGGTGTAGGCGGCGACGCCTTCATTGCCTTTGCCGCCGATGCCCGTCGGCCACGACACCGACGTGTCGGCGCCGACCTTGGTCTTCCACTCCGGGCTGACCTTGGAGAGGAAATTGGCGAAATTGAAGGTCGTGCCCGAGCCGTCGGAGCGATGCACCACCGAAATTTTGGTGTCGGGCAGCTTGACGCCGGGATTGAGCGCCGCGATGGCGGGATCGTTCCAGCTCCGGATCTTGCCGAGATAGATGTCGGCGATGATAGGGCCGGAGAGTTTCAATTGGCCGGGGGCGATGCCGTCGAGATTGATCACCGGCACGATGCCGCCGATGACCAGCGGAAACTGGCCGAGCCCGAGCTTCGCCAGCGTGTCGGGATCGAGCGGCTTGTCGGTCGCGCCGAAATCGACCGTCGCGGCTTTGATCTGCGCGATGCCGCCGCCGGAACCGATCGATTGATAATTCACGCGGTTGCCGGTCTTCGTGGCGTAGTCGGCCGCCCATTTCGCCAGCACCGGATAGACGAAGGTCGAGCCGGCGCCGGCGATATCCACGGCATGTGCCGTGCCGGAACCGAACGCGCCAAAAGCGGCGATCGCCGCCGCGGCGAGGATCGGGCGAATGCGAAATGCCATCTTGTTCTCCTGATTTGGTCCCCCAGACGCGGCGCACTCTAGGGAGTACCGGTTGCACTTTTGTGACGGTGACACGGCCGATCCGAGACGACAGCAATATCAAAATCTGGGGCGATTAATCTCTCGCTGTACTATATGTTGCAGTTGTGTTAGGGTTACTCGCTAGGTTACGCATCGGATGGTCCGTTGCGGCCCGAATTGAAGGAAATTGAAATGGCTGCGAAGAAGAAAGCGAAGCCCGCCAAAAAGACGGCGAAGCGGAAGAAGAAGTAGTAACGCCCGTCTGATTTTCTCAGGCGAATCGCGGGGCTGCTCTGTACCGGTGGGGGGTCAGAGCAGCCCCGCCCATTTGGGGCTTAGGCCTCTCCATTTACATTCTATTGAGTCAACGCGGCCGGACTATCAGGGCCGGAATTTCGACAGATCGGCGTTCTTCAGCGCCTGCACCGCGTGACGATAGCCGGCCTCGACGGCGCGATTGAAGGAATGCCAGTCCCGCATCCCGATCTGATCGAGCGGTGGTTCGATCAATAGATCGACATGCTGCCGGCTCATCGCGGTCTCGGCCTCGCTGGCGATGGTGCCGGCCCGCAGCAGCATATTCACCATCCCTGGCGCCTGCGCGTCGGCACCGAGAATCAGGCCGGCGAACCAGCCGCGCTTTACCGGACGGAAATCCTCGCGCCGTCCGACATCGACGCCGATCACCGGGCCGAAACTCACCGCGCTCATCACTTCGGCGGGAAGATTGTTCATCACCGCGCCGTCGACCAGCACGTCGCCATGTTCGATCACCGGCGGCAGCAGGCCGGGGATTGCGACGCTGGCGCGCAGCGCACGCCACAGCCGTCCTTCGCGATGCACCTGTACCTTGCCGGTGGTGAGGTTGGACGACACGACGAAATACGGCCGCCACAGATCCTCGATCCGGCTGGTGCCGAAATTCTGCCGGAGGCGCGCGCTGACCCGCACGCCCCGGCTTAACGCAAGCAGCGGAATCGCAACATCGCCCAGCGGGTTCGAGGTGACGAACGCTTCGTGCATTCGGGCGCGAAGCTCGTCGAGGCTCCATTCATGCGCGAAGCCGGCCGCGATGATCGCGCCCATCGACGTGCCGCCCAAGAGATCGAACTCGATGCCGGCCTCGCGCAGCGCCTGCGCCACGCCGATATGGCCGTAGGCGCGGGCACCGCCGCCCGACAAAACGAGACCGACCGCGCGGTCGGTGAGGAAGCGCGCGAGACGCGCGACGTCGTCCGGCCGGTCGAGCCGGATGTGGCGGTGATATTGCGCCGGCACTTGCGCCAGCCAGCCGGCCGCCGGCGCGGGCAGGCGTCGGCCGCTTTCATGCGTCAGCACCAGGATGACGCGGCGGCGGCGTAACGCCTCGAGCCGCGCCATCAATTCCGGGCGCCGCGGCGCCGCGCCGCCGTCAACGACGATCATCACATAATCGGCGCGGCGCAGGCACAGCAGCGACCAAGTCGAGGCGGTGCGCTCGCCGCAATAGATCGTGACGTCGTGCGCGAGTTCGATGGCGTCGTATTCCTCATCGACACGGCTTTGTTCGGCCGCGTCGAGCAGCATGACGCGCCGTCCGGTCGCTTCGAGCGCGTCCTTGAGAAGATGCGCGAGGCGTCCCGGCAATTCATCGGACAGAGGTAGCAGCGCGACCGTACGACGCGCGCCCGGTGGCCGGTCGCGCGGCGCCGGCCGCGCCGACCAGCCGGCGATTTCGCGCGCGAGACGCAGCAGAATATCGGGATAGCGCGCGATCAGCCGGTCGAAGGCGGCGCGGGACATGGTCGCGAGCGTGCTGTCGCGCAGCGCCACCACCGAGCCGGTATGCGGCCGTCCGGTGAGCATGCCGACTTCGCCGATGCTTTCGCCGGCGCGCACCTCCACGGTGTCGTCGCTGCCGCGCGCCAACGGTCCGCGCACGATGCTGAGAAGCCCCGACAAGACGATGAAGATCGCTTCGGGCGCGTCGCCTTCGGTATAGAGCACGGCGCCGCCCGGCAGGCTGAACCATTCGAGCTCGGCGGCGATGGCGGCGCGCTCGGCGTGATCGAGCGCGGCGAACAGCGGTACCGCACCCAGCCGGACCGCGAGGCCCGATAGCGATTGCCAGCTGCTGTCGCCCTCGGCCATGGGCTAATTCATCCCCGCGCGACGCTTGCATGTGACGCAACGCCGCCATGCGCCAGCCCGGTTGTCGTCCCTGCCCGCGAGGATTAAATGCACGTGTGAACGCCTCCTAGGCGTTTCCTCCCTAAACTTGGGCCGCGTCTCGAACGCGGCCCATTTTTTTGTCCACGAGTCTAGAAATTCTCGACCCACGGCCGCACCGCGATTTCCCAGCTCCAGGCGGAGCGGTGCTGGCGGTGGAGGTGGAGGAAGCTCTCTGCGATGGCGTCGGGCGACAGCATGCCGTCGGCGCCGCGCGCGGCGGCGTCGCGCCCCGGATTGGCGATGCCGCCGTCGATCACGACGTGGCCGACATGGATGTTCTGCGGCTGCAGCTCGCGCGCCATGCTTTCCGCCAGACCGCGCAGCGCGAACTTACCCATCGCGAACGGCGCGGACTTGGGATAGCCCTTCACGCTCGCCGATGCGCCGGTGAAGATGATGGTGCCGCCATGGCCGCGCCGCAGCAACGACCTGGCCGCCGCCTGGCCGACCAGAAAGCCGCCGAACGCCGACGAGATCAGCGTCTTGCGCACTTCCTCGATGTCGAGCTCGACCAGCGGCCCGCGCGTACGGTAGCCGGCGTTGAACACGGTGACGTCGGCGACGCCGAGCTTGCTCTCGACCGCCGAAAACAGGCCGGCGACATGGTCGGGGTTGGTGGCGTCGCAGGAAAACGCCATGCCGCCGATCTCGTCGGCCCGCGGCTGGAGCTTGTCGGCGTTGCGCGCCGCCAGCGCCACTTTCATGCCGTCGCGGGCAAAGAGGCGCGCGAGCGACGCCGACAGGCCGCTGCCGGCGCCGACGACCAGGGCGATTTCGGGCATCTGTTCCTCCACGGTCTCGTTGACGTAAGCTGGCGCCGAGTATGGCATGAAGCCCAACCCGGTGAATAAGGAGATCGCGCCGTGAGCGTGCAACCGACCCACAATATCGATCCCGCGCGCCGCGAGTTTTACGGCCGTATCGGCGAGCGCAACCTCGCGCCGCTGTGGGAGGTGTTGCACAAGCTCGTCACGGCGACGCCGGAGACGCAGATCGTGCCGCATCTTTGGCATTACGACGCCCTCAAGCCGGATCTCATGGAAGCGTGCGAGCTGATCACCGCGAAAGAAGCCGAGCGTCGCGTGCTGGTGCTGGAGAATCCGGCGCTGCCGGGCGAATCGCGCATCACCAAGAGTCTCTTCGGCGGTTTGCAGATCATCCTGCCCGGCGAGATCGCGGCGCCGCACCGCCATACCCAGGCGGCGCTGCGTTTCGTGCTCGAAGGCGAGGGCGCCTACACCTCGGTCGACGGCGAACGCACCTTCATGCGTCCCGGCGACTTCGTCATCACGCCGAGCTGGACCTGGCACGATCACGGCAATGTCGGCAAAGGCCCGATGGTCTGGCTCGACGGGCTCGACATGCACATGATCAAGCTGTTCGAGGCGAGCTTCCGCGAAGGCTCGGGTTCCGATGCGGCTGGCGACGTGATGCGCCCCGAAGGCGACAGCGAGGCGCGCTACGGCGGCAATCTCCTGCCGGTCGAGGACAGTTACAGCCGCCCGACCTCGCCGGTGTTCAACTACCGCTACGACAGGACGCGCGACGCGCTCGAGGCAATGCGCCGCCGCGACGAGTGGAGCGCGTGGCACGGGCTCAAGCTCAAATACGCCAATCCCAAGACCGGCGACTACGCGATCCCGACCATCGCCACCTTCATCCAGCTCCTGCCCAAGGGGTTCAAGACCGCGCCCTACCGTTCCACCGCCTCGACCGTGTTCGTGTGCGTCGAGGGCGGCGGCAAAAGCGTGGTCGGCGAGGGCGAGGCGGCACAAACCTTCACTTGGGGGCCGCGCGATATTTTCGTCGTGCCGAGTTGGGAATTTGTCCGCCACGAGCCGCGCGAGGATTCGGTCCTGTTCTCGTATTCCGATCAGGGTGTCCACGAGAAGCTAGGGTTTTTCCGCGAGGAAAAGCGGCCGGCTTAGCGCCGGGACTTACGCCACGGTTTCGTTACTCGCGGCGGAAACGCTAGGCTATAGGGTCGCCACCAGCTTAAATTCGGATTGTAGAAGGGATCGTCGCGGAACAGATCGGGATATCGCGCCACGGCCAGACCCGATGCGGCCTTGTGCGCTTGCGACAGCCGCCTGTTGGAATGGAAGAACCGGCGGGTTTGCGATTCATGGTGAATCATCTCAACGTCGGCGACGACAAGATTCCGATAGCCGCGCGCCAACAGGTCGAGACAAAGAATCACGTCGCTGTAATTGCCTGGAAATTCGGTGTCGAACCCGCCGATCTCGCGAAATAAGGCGGTGCGCACGGCGAGGCAAGCGCCGGTAACGGCGGCCACTTCATGGGTTTGCTGCGCCAGTCCGCGATAGCCCGGCGCGTCCGTCGCAATCCCGACATGCGCGTCCCCGCCGGTAGAGCCGCACAATACGATGCCGATATGTTGGACTCGGCGGTTGGGATAGATGAGTTTCAGGCCGACCGCACCGATATCGTCGCGGATCGCGTATCCGACCAGACGCCGCAGCCAGGCGCCATTGACGATCTGCGTATCGTTGTTCAGAAAAACCAGTATGTCGCCGCTCGCGGTCGCGGCGGCGTCGTTGTTGATTAGGGAAAAATTGAAGGGACGCGGATCGCGGATCAACCGCGCCGCTCCCGTGCTTTCCGTTGCCGACAAATAGGCCAAAGTCGCGGGGTCGGAAGAACCGTTATCGACGACGACAAGCTCTCGTCGCTCCGGCGGGTAATCGGTCAGCGCGAGCAGACTATCGAGGCATGGCCGGATCAAATCGAGGCGATCCTTGGTCGGCACTATGATCGTCACGGCCGGCAGCGCCGAATCCGGAATGGCCGGCGCCGGCGGTGGATCAGGTTGCGGCCGTGGCGCGAGCGCGTCGTGGTACAGGACAAACGGTATCCGCACTGCGCCGCCCGGCGCGCGTGCCGTCGTTACCGAACGCAACCACGTCATCGCGTCACCCGAACGGTACGCCGGCAGTTCCGCAGCGGCGCCGCGGATCGCGACGCACGGTCCGAGATAGTCGGTGGCGCGCGCCAGTTCCGGCGAGTATCCGGCCTTGAAGTAGGGGTCGCGCCGGAGACCGGCCGGGCCGATCCTATCTTCGTCGCCATAAATCAGGGTTGCGTCGGGATGCTCCGCCGCGGCAAGCGCGATCAGGTACAGCGCGTGCGGGCGAAGCAGGACGCCGACGGCGACGGCGACGGTCCACGCGGCGGCCGGTGAACCGGCGTCAGGATCGCGAGCAATCTCGATCCGAGGATCGGCCGCCTGGCGGACGGCGTCGGCCGCGGTAATGCCGTACGCCGCGTCGAGTATCACGGTCGCGCGCCAGTTCGGATAAAGTTGTTGCCGCAAGCCACGCAACGTCGCGTGGACACGCTGCTCGGACGCCCGGTCGACGGCGATGACGACGTGCAGCGTCGGGAGGTCGGGGCGCCTTGCGATGTGCGCCCCAATAGCCCGCCGGTCGCGCGCCGACAGGCGGTCGAAGCACCAAATCCACATTTGATAGGCGAGGAAAGACGCGGTCGCTAGCATCAAGGGTTCGAGCCTTTAGGGCGGCAAAGCGGGCGCACGACTTGGCTTAGCGGGGTGGCAATGGACGAGAAAATCCGGGGACTTGGGACGGCAAAACCAGCATAAATTGCTTTTAGCCGCCGATGCAAAGAAGATGGCGGAAGATGGGGCGCCGCCCCGGTGTCAGGGGTGAGGATGATTCGGCAGGCCGTGATTTTGGTTGGAGGTAAGGGTACCCGCCTTGGCGCCCTGACCGCCGAGATGCCGAAGCCGTTGCTGGAGATCGGTGGCCAGCCGTTCCTCGATTACCTGCTGTTCGAGGTCGCGCGCCATGGCGTCACGGACGTGATCTTGCTCGCCGGCCACGGCGCCGATCTGGTTCGCGCGCGATACGACGGGCGCGAGATCGCCGGCGCCAAAGTCCGCTGCGTCGTGGAACCGGAAGCAGCCGGTACCGGCGGGGCGCTGCGACAAGCGTCGGCATCGCTCGATCCCTGGTTCTTCCTGTTGAACGGCGATTCGATTTTCGACATTAACATGCACGATCTTGCACTCGATGCCGAACGGCGCGGATCGCTCGGTCATCTCGCCTTGCTTCCGGTCGGCGATGCGCGACGTTCGGGCGCGGTCGCACTCGACGGATCGCGCATCGTCGCCTTTGCCGCGCGCGGCAGCGGACCGGCGATCGTCAATGGCGGCGTCTATGTGGTGCGGCGCGACATTGTCGAATTCGCCGCGCGCGTCCCGATGTCGCTCGAAAACGAGATTTTCCCCGCCCTGGCGGCGCGCGGCCAATTATCGGGCAAGGTCTATGACGACCGGTTCTTCATCGATATCGGCGTGCCGACCGACTTTGCCGCGGCGCAGACGGCGATCCCCCGGTGGGCGCGCCGTCCGGCCGTGTTCTTCGACCGGGATGGCGTGCTCAACGTCGACACCGGTTATGTCCATCGCAGCGACGAATTCCGCTGGGTCGATGGCGCGCCGGAAGCGGTGCGGGCGGTCAACGATTCTGGACGGCTAGCCGTGGTTGTGACCAATCAGGCGGGCGTGGCGCGCGGCCTTTACGACGAAGCGGCGGTCGACCGGCTGCACGACTGGATGAACCGGGAATTGGCGGCGCGTGGCGCGCATATCGACGGGTTTTACTTTTGCCCGCATCATCCCGATATCGGCGAGCCCCCTTATCGGCAAGCCTGCGATTGCCGCAAACCGGGCACGGGGCTGTTGCGCCGCGCGATGGTCGACTTGCCGATCGACATGGATCGAAGCCTGCTGATCGGCGACCGGCCGTCCGACCTTGAGGCCGCGGCGGCGATGGCGCTTCCCGGCCACCATTTCGACGGCGGCAATTTGCGGGATTTCGTCGCGGCGCTGTTGGCGCGCGATCGTCCCGGCCGCGACGTGGCGACGACGCCTTGATCATCACCCGCACCCCATTTCGCGTCTCGCTATTCGGCGGCGGGTCCGATTATCCAGCATGGTACCGGCGCCACGGCGGCAAGGTGATCGGCTTTGCCGTCGACAAATTTTGCTACATCTCGGTCCGGGTGCTTCCGCCGTTCTTCGCGCACAAGCATCGCATCGTCTATTCGGTAATGGAGAATGTCCGCGAGATCGCCGACATCCAGCATCCCGCGGTGCGCGCCGTGTTTTCGGAACTCGCGGTCAGCGACGGTATCGAACTGCATCACGACGCCGATTTGCCGGCGCGTTCCGGCCTCGGCTCGTCATCGGCGTTCACCGTCGGCCTGCTCAATGCACTTTATGGCTTGCACGGCAGATCGGTTACCCCGCGCGATCTCGCGATCGAAGCCACCCGCATCGAGCAGGATGTGATTCGCGAGCATGTTGGCTCCCAGGATCAGGTATGGGCGGCCTATGGCGGCCTCAACAAGGTCATCTTTCACACCGACGGCGGCTTCACGGTGACGCCGGTCACGATCGGCGCCGCGCGGCGTCGCGCCCTCGAGCAATATTGCCATCTCTATTACACCGGCCGGTCGCGCATCGCGTCGGATATCGCGGCCGACAAGATCGCCAATCTCGACAGCCGCGCCGCCGATATCAGGGAAATGATGGCGATGGTCGACGAAGCCGAGGCGATTCTGCACGGCGAGGGGAGGAACATCGACGAACTTGGATCGCTGCTGCACGAATCGTGGTTGCTCAAGCGGGGCCTGAGCGCCCGCATCTCCAACGGCGAGATCGACGACGTCTACGACGCGGCGCGTCAGGCGGGGGCGCTCGGCGGAAAATTGCTCGGCGCGGGCGGCGGCGGTTTTCTCTTGCTGTTCGTGCCGCCGCAGCATCATGCGGCGGTGCGGCAACGGCTTGGCAATCTCATCCATGTGCCGTGCGGGGTCGCGCCGGAGGGGTCGCGCATCGTGATGCAGGAACGCGACGGTACGGTCGCGCAAGGGTGAGCCGGGCGGTCAGGCGTCGCGCCAGGGGCGTATCGCCCTCGGCGGAAAGGCGAGATCGAAATTCTCGGTATTCAGGGACAGATTGGGATTGTAGCAAGGGTCGCGCCGCAGGACCTCGCCCCAACGGTCCTTCATGAACTTTATCTCGCGTTCGAAGGCGGCGCGCCGCGCCGGCGTCGCTTCGGTGCCGCGGGTTGCCGATTCATGATGATAGAGCACCGCATACGGCGTCCATACGATCCGGTAGCCCTTGCTTCTCAGCCGCAGGCATAGATCCACGTCGTTGAACGCGACCGGAAGATCGCGTTCGTTCAGGCCGCCGATCTCGTCATACACGCCCTTGCGGATCGCAAGGCACGCTGCCGTGACCGCCGAATAATCCTGCTGCAACTGGGCGCGACCGCCGTGACCGGGATCGCGCGCCGGCTTTCGCTTGAAGGCATGTCCCGCGACGCCGCCGAGTCCGAGCACGACACCGGCGTGCTGCACGGCCCCGTTGGGATAAAGCAGCCTCGCGCCGACTGCGCCGACATCCGGCCTCAGCGCGTTCGCAACCAGCTCCATCAGCCAATCGGGATGGATCACGTCGGTGTCGTTGTTAAGGAGAACGAGGATTTCGCCGCCGACTTGACGCACCGCGACATTGTTAAGCGCCGAAAAATTGAATGCGGCGTCATGGCGCAGGACCCGGACCCGCGGCATCCGGCCGATTTCGACGAGGTAACGCAGGCTGTCTTCTTCCTGGCTGCCATTGTCGACGATAAGGATTTCGAGATTCCGGTAGTCGGTGCGTTCGAGGATTCCGCTGATGCATCGCTCGACCAGATCGACCCGATCACGCGTCGGAATCAAGATGCTCACCGGCGGTTCGGGCGAGGGGACGCTGTACCGGACGCGCTGAAATACTTTGAGCGCGGATGGTTCGACCGACGCGGCGCGGCCAGTCCTTGCCAGATAGTCGGCCACCGCGCGCCGCGCCGCGCTGACGGCGTAAGGTTTTTCCTCCACCCGCAGCGCCGCCGAGCCCGGGATCGCGCGCCAATGATAGAGCACATGCGGAATATGGCGGATGCGCTCCGCGGTCGTTTGCTCGGTCGCGCGCAAGGCGAGGTCGTAATCCTGGCTGCCCTCGAAGCCCTCGCGAAAGCCGCCGATCGCGCGGATCAGCGCAGTGCGATAGACGCCGAGATGCGAGATCGAATTCTGCGCGAGGAACAGATCGGGATTCCAATCCGGCTTGAAATAGGGGGCGAAACGAACGCCGTCGGCGTCGATCTTGTCTTCGTCGCTATAAACGAGATCGGCATCGGGATGCGCGGTTAGTTCCTCCGCCACGAGATAAAGGGCGTGCGGCGCCAATTCGTCGTCGTGATCGAGCAGCGCGACGAATTCGCCGGTTGCCAGCGCGAGCGCGCTGTTACTGGCGCGCGATATGTGTCCGTTCTCGGCGCGATAGACGATTTTGATTCGCGGATCGGAAGCAGCGGCAGCGTCGAGGATCGGCCGCACATGCGGCGCCGTCGATGCATCGTCCGCGATGCATAATTCCCAATGCGGGTAGAATTGTTCGCGAACGGATGCGATCGTCCGCATCAAAAAAGCGGCGGGTGGATTGAACACTGGCATCACGACTGAAATGACGGGCGGCCGCGAAAACATTGCGATCCGCGCGGCAATACGGGTCCGATCGTCGTCGGACAGCCGGTCGAACCGTCGAATCCAATATTGATATTGGGCGCGCGTCGGCATGCGTTGAATCAGGCGCGGCTTCCTGGTCTCGACGTGCCACAGCAGTCGATCGTTGCCGATCCGCGCAAGAAGATAGGCCAGAAGCCGGTTCACAGCGTGGCGCGCCACCGACATTGGTTCGACAATATTTCCCCCACGCCTGAACTCAGCCCGATCCTTCAATCGCGGCGACGAGCTGATCGGTCATGGTCGCGACGGCAAACCGGTCGCGCGCGAAGGACAATTCGGCGCGTGACTGTTTAAGCCAGGCCGCTTCGGAGTCGAGCAGCGACAATATCGCCGTGGCGATGCCGGCGGAATCCTCGCGAACGGTGAGCGCATCCCCGGTATCGCCAAGTCCCTGCGCGCCGACCGGCGTGGTGATCACGGGCAGGCCCCAGCGCAGCGCGTCGACCACCTTGCCCTTGATTCCCGAGCCGAAGCGCAGTGGCACCACGGCGGCCTTCGCGCGTCGGTAATAGCTCGCCAGGTCGTCGTCGCTCACCCAACCGACCACCCGCACCCGGTCGGCGGCGAGCGCCATGACGGCGTCGCTGGGATGCGATCCGACCAGAAACAGCATCGCGTCGGGCCGCTGCCGCCACACCAGCGGCATGATCTCACCCACCAGCCATTGCGCGGCGTCGACATTGGGTGGATGGGCGAATCCGGCGACGAACAACAAGCCCTGCCGGTCATGCGGCGCGATCGGCTCGGCCGGAACATCGTCATAGGCGAACGGCAGAATCGTCGCGCTTTCCGCATCGGGCACCTCGGCGCGGACGACCGCGATCTCCTCTTGCGACGGATACAGCACGCAATCGACGCGCCGCCACACGTCGACCTCCATTTTCTTGAATTGCCGCATCTTCTTTAGGATTTTCGCGTCGTGGCGGACGGCGTGCTCCTGCGCCAAACGCAGGAAATGGACATCGTGCCCGTAATAGACGACGCGCGCCCGCGTCGCCTTACGAAGCGTCGGCAGAAAGTGACGAGCGACTTCGGGCCGGTTGAGCAAGATGGCATGGATGCCGTTGTCCGATTCGGCGATCCAGCGCGCCACATGCCGCGGCCGGGCTTTGTAGCCGTAAATCACCTCGATGCCGCGCTCCAGCAGGGACGCGCCGTAGCCCGGCGTGAGATAGCCGTTCAGCGGAACGAACTTAACCGTGTAGCCGCGTGCCGTCAGCGCCGCCATGAATTGCCATACCGTCAGCGAGCCGGCGTCGCGGTCGGGTTCCGGCATCTTGTGGTCGATGACAAGCACCACCTTCTTGTTGCCGCCGCGCTCGCGCGCGCGGAACAGATTCTGGCCCGACGGCCAGTGCTCCGCTTCGAGACGGTCGCGCCAGCGTTCCCGGAAGCGCGCCTGATTGGTCACCTGGTGCGCCTTGACGCCCAAGCTTAGATTCCGGCCGTTGGAGACGCCCTCGAAATGGACCACTTTCGAGGTCGGCTGGTAATAGACTTTGCGCCCCGCCTCGCGTACCCGAAATGCGAGATCGGAATCCTCGCAGTAGGCCGGCGCATAACGTTCGTCGAACCCGCCGAGCCGTTCGAACAGCGCCCGCTCGATCAGCAGCGACGCGCCGGAACAATAGTCTGTTTCACGCAAATAGTTGTATTGCGGCTCGCCCGGATAGTCGTCGCGGCCGAAATTCCAAGCCGAACCGTCGCGCCACAGAATGCCGCCGGCTTCCTGCAATCGGCCGTTCGGGTACAGCAGCATCGATCCGATCAAACCGGCGTCGGGGCGCGCCTCGAACACGGCCAACAGCGCGTCGAGCCAGCCGTCGGTGACTTCGGTGTCGTTGTTGAGAAAATAAAGATACTGCCCGATTGCCGTCTTGGCGGCGTTGTTGCAGTTCCGCACGAAGCCGAGATTGCGCGGATTCTCAATCAGCTTGACGCCCGGGAGGAGGCGCAGCAACGCGATATCGGGATCGCCCGAGGCGTCCTCGGCGACGATGATCTCGAACGGCGCGGCCGGCCGGTGCTCGTAGATCGAGCGGATACAGCCGACGGTGAACGCGACCTTGCCGAACGTCGGAATCACGATGCTGACCAGCGGCGCCGCCGAGGGCGGCGTCATGATCTCCGCGATGAATTCCTGGATGCCCAGCGCCGGCAAATCCTCCGCCGCGGCCGGCGCTTCGCGGAGCCAATAGGCGAAGGGATCGCCGCCGGCGGCGACGATCTCGGGGCGGCGCTTGCGGTAGAGCTTGGCGGAGAAATAAGGCGAGGGATCCCGCTCGTTCCGCACG
The DNA here is from genome assembly GCA_025451725.1 of Allostellaceae bacterium. GTDB lineage: Bacteria > Pseudomonadota > Alphaproteobacteria > ATCC43930 > CGMCC-115725 > JAATGI01. The sequence continues at coordinate 2,020 of JANWJX010000002.1, read as the reverse complement.
CCGCGCCGTAAATAGTGCGCCAGCGGACCGAGCTTGCTCGCCGCGGCGTCGGGGTGGCGCGCGCGGTACCAATCGGCAGCGAACATCGGGCTCGGGGCGCGGCCCTTGGGGGCGCCCTCGTTCACATAGTGCAGCAGCGGATTGACGCGGCGCGCCTCGATATCGGGATTCTGCCGCCGATACCAGGCGACGTCGAACAGCGGGTTGGGATTGCGTCCTTCGCCCGCGCCCCATTCGACGAAATGCGTCAGCGGGTCGACCCGCGCGTTCCGCACCTCGTCGTGGCGGAGGAGATACCAGTGGGCATCGAACAAGCCGGAATTCCAAACCGCACGCCGTTCCCGCGCCAACTTCCCCGACATTTTCACTCGCACGCGCAACTGTCTCGCCTGCGCCGCGATCCAGCGCAGCGGAAACGCCAATATCCACCACAAGGTGAGTCGGCTCCGCGTCAGGGCCAGTTCGATGCTCATTGCTTCGAGCAGCGCGAGTTGCCGCCGCCCGTCGTCGGATGAGCGCGGCAGCCTCGCCCGCAGCGTTTCGAGCTCATTCATGTAGCGTGGCGAATGCATCAGGTTTTCGGCGGCCGGCGGCAATGCGCTGTTCGAGGCGACCGCGATGAAATAAGGCGGATGCGGCATGCCCGCGACCCGTTCAAATGTCGTGCCGTCGATACCGGCGAAGCCCTCCACCGTCGTCGCGGCTTGCCGCGGTTCGGCGACCATGATCACCGATCCGTTCAATGCCCTTTGTTCATAGAGTTGCAGCCGGGCGAAGGACTCTTGCAGCAGCGCGACGAAGTCGGCGCGGTACAGTTCGCGGACATGGTAGGGATTGTGATGGTCCGCTTCGTCCGTATAGACGGCCCGGTTGGGCGAGGAGATCACCAGGACGCCGCCGGGGCGCAGCACGCGGCGAACCTCCGCCATGAATTTTTCATGCTCGGTGATGTGTTCGAGGGTTTCGAAACTCACCACGGTGTCGACGGAGCCGTCGGGAACCGGCAGCGAGGCGGCGTTCCCCACGCGAAACGCGATGTTGCGGTGGCTTATAACCCGATCGACCAGGTTGCTGCCGTAGCTACGGTTCGCATGCTCGACGCTTTCGGGGTCGATATCGACGCCGATCACGCTGCGCGCCACCTGTCCGATCAGGAAGCTGCCGTACCCTTCGCCACTGGCGATGTCGAGGACGTCGCGACCGTCGCAATAGCGCAGGGCGAAGAGATAGCGGTGGTAATGTTCGTGCTGAATGATGCCTTGCAGTCCGGAAACATAACGCTCGCCCGTGAAGAGCTGGCGTTCCGCCGGTTCCGGAAATCGGAATGTGACGGGCTCGCCGCCATCGGGCGGTGATGCCGGGATCGGCTTCGTTGCCATCACGGCGTTACCATCGCACGGCTTTCGAGCAGGGCGAAGAGGCGCTCGTCGCGATCGTTTCTCGCGGGATCGGACTTTTTCGTTTCGCCCAGACTATAGTGCATCAGCACGTTCCATCCCGCGCGATCGCACAGACGCAACAGTCCGGGCTCGGTGAAGATCCAGAAATTTGTGGGATCGTTGTTGGACTCGGTGGGGTGCAACAGATAGGCGACCGGCAGATCCCGCATCGACCTTCCGGCGGGCGAAAGCTTCGCGACGCGCGTGCTGATCAACATGTGCCGGGTCACTTTCGCGAGCGATTCGAGCGCATAAAACGGATTTTTCAAGTGGTAGAGGATTCCGAGAAAAAAGATCAGATCGTATTTTCCGGGCGGCAGGTGAAACTGGGTGTCCAGATCGACATCGTGAATCTCGAGCCGGGAGCCGAGGTGCCGGCGTAACAGGCGCGCACCGCGCAGCCCGTTATAGTTCGTCGGCGCGTGATCAAGGATAGTCGCCGGGCAACCCAGCCGCTCCAAAAAAAACGCCAAGTCGCCGTCGGCCCCGCCAATATCTAGAATGCGGCGCCCTGTTCCGGCCAGCGCGAATAGCGGGTGGGCGTCGAAAATTCGCTGAAGCGTCTTGAAATTGCCAAGGGT
>JANWJX010000001.1 GCA_025451725.1 Allostellaceae bacterium | reverse complement strand
CTGAAACGTCAGGTGCGTCTTCGCGGTCGGCCATTCGGCGGCGGTGATGCTGTAGACGCAGGTGTCGCGCAGCGTGCCGTTGGGTGAAATCTGGTGGCTGCGCAGGATACCGTCGAGCTTGGCGCCGAGCCGCTCGATGCCGCGCCGGCTCTGCGTATTGAAGAAATGCGTGCGGAACTCGACGGCGATACAGTTCAGTTCCTCGAACGCGTGGCCGAGCAGCATCAGCTTCGCCTCGGTGTTGAGCGCGCTGCGCTGAACGCTTTTGCGATACCAGGTGCCGCCGATTTCGACGCGACGATGCGCCGCCTCGATGTTGAGATAGTTGGTCATGCCGACCGGTTTGCCGTCCTGGAGCACGCAAAACGGCAGCCACGACCCGACCTTTTGCAAGCCGAGGCGGCGGTCGATCTCGCCCGCTATTTTATCGGGCGCCGGGATGTTCGTGTACCAGAGCTTCCACAACTCGCCGTCCTTCACCGCCTCGATCAGGCCGGGCGCGTGTTCGGGTGCGAGCGGCGCGACCGTGACGTGCTTGCCACGCAGCGTGACAGGTTCGATCCAGCTCATGCCGCTTCGTCCTCGCGCCGGCCGAGCCACGCGTCGAGATCGGCGAGGGCGCGGCGCGCCATCCATTGTTTCCGCTCGTTGCGCGGTGCTTCGAGCAGCGGCGGAAACAGGCCGAAATTGACATTCATCGGCTGAAAGGTCGCGGCATCGGCGCCGCCGGTGACGTGGCGCAGCAGCGCGCCGAGCGACGTTGTGTCGGGCGGCGGCGCGAACGGCTCGCCGCGCAATTCGGCGGCGGCGAAACGGCCCGCGAGCAGACCGATGGCGGCGCTTTCGACATAGCCTTCGACGCCCGTGATCTGGCCGGCGAAACGCAGGCGCGGCCGTGCCTTCATGCGTAACTGGCCATCGAGCAGGCGTGGCGAATTGATGAAGCTGTTGCGATGGAGGCCGCCAAGCCGCGCGAATTGCGCCTGTTCGAGGCCCGGGATGGTGCGGAACACGCGTACCTGCTCGGCGTGCTTGAGCTTGGTCTGGAAACCGACGAGGTTGTAGAGCGTGCCGAGCGCATTGTCCTGGCGCAGTTGCACGACCGCGTAGGGGCGCCGGCCGGTGCGCGGATCGCGCAAGCCGACGGGCTTCATCGGCCCCCAGCGCAGCGTGTCGATGCCGCGCTCGGCCATCACCTCGATCGGCAAACAGCCGTCGAAATAGGGCGTGTCTTTCTCGAATTCGCGGAACTCGGATTTTTCGCCGGCGAGCAGCGCCGCGACAAAAGCGAGATATTGCTCCTTGTCGAGCGGGCAATTGAGATAGTCCGCCGTATCGGTCCCATTGGCGCCCTTGTCGTAGCGCGACTGCCGCCACGCTTTGTTCGTGTCGATGCTGTCGGCGTGGACAATGGGCGCGATCGCGTCGAAGAACGCGAGCGCATCCTCGCCGCCCGCGTCGCGGATCGCGGCGGCAAGGGCGGGCGAGGTGAGGGGGCCGGTCGCGATTATGGTGCTGGCCCATTCGCCGGGCGGCAGTCCGGCCACTTCCTCGCGGCGGATTTCGATCAGCGGATCGGCGCGCAACGCCGCCTCGACTGCTCGGGAGAATTGGTTCCGGTCCACCGCGAGCGCGCCGCCCGCCGGCACGCGGCTGGCGTCCGCGGCGCGCAGGATCACCGATCCGGCGCGGCGCATCTCCTCATGCAGCACGCCGACCGCGTTGTTGAGCGCGTCGTCGGAGCGGAAGGAATTGGAGCAAACCAGTTCGGCGAGGCCCTCGCCGGTATGCGCCTCGGTGGTCCGCACCGGCCGCATCTCGTGCAGCACTGCGCGGATGCCGTTGCGCGCCGCTTGCCATGCGGCCTCGCTGCCGGCCAATCCGCCGCCAATAATGTGGAGGACGGGAGTCATGACGCTAGACATAAGCCAGCGGCCGAAATCGGGCAATGCGGTGTTTCAGCCCGAGGCGGTCAACTTGGCGCGGGCACGATTTTCCTTGCGATGTTTTTCGATCGCGGCGGCGGTGCCGGCACCGGTCTTATACATGTCGCGGGAGTCGAACTCGTCGTCGCGGATCGGCGTCATCGCCTCGTCGGTGTAGTCGCGCCGATGCGGGTCGCGCGCGAGCTTGAAACGGATGCTGCCGAAATAGATGATCCAGCCCAGCAGGCGCAGGTGCTTGTAGATCTGTCCGAACGCATATTTCGGATAGAACACCAGCGGGCTTTCGAGCGGCATGCCGGGGCGGCGGTCGCGCCGATATTTGAGTCGGAAATAACCGGACTGCAGCGGATGCACTTTTTCCAGCTCGATGCTGGTGCGGAACGCGAGCATCAGATAAAGGATGCGCAGCGTCCCCACGTTCAACGCGAAGGCGCGCTTCATCACCCGCACGATGTGCTCGGACGAATAGTAGCTCCGCCATGCGTCGCGATAGACCTTCTCCCAGGTCTCGCGCGACATGGTCGGGTTCGTGGTGCAGACATGCTCGAGATCGTATTTGTTGAGGTCGGACTCGAGCGGCGCGCCGGACTTGAACAATTTTTGATGATCCTCGGAACCCGGCAGCGGCGTGAGGAAGAAGAATTCGAGCATGTCGATTGGCAGTTCGCGCTTCACGATCTCGATGTCGCGCATCAGCGATTCCGGCGTGTCGGTGGGAAACCCGATGATGTAGCCGGCATAGAGATGAGCCCCGGCTTTTTTCCATGCCAGCATCATCTCGCGATATTCGGTGATGCGGTTCTGGCGCTTCTTCGCGCCGGCAAGGGCCTCGGGGCTGATGCTTTCGAGGCCGATGAACACTTTCTCGACCCCGGCGCGTCCCGCCTTTTCGATAAAGTTCGGGATGCGGTGGCATAGCGTGTCGACCTGGATCAGGAACCAAATGTTGAGCTTCTCGACGTCGCGCAGGTAGATCAGGCGGTCGAAAATCTCTTCCCAGTCCTTGTTTCTGGCGAAATTGTCGTCGCTGATGAAGAAATTGGCGACGCCCTGCGCCGCGTTCGCGCGCACGATCGCCTCGACGTCGTCGGCGGTGCGGCGGCGCGAGATGCGACCCTGCACATTGATGATCGTGCAGAAGGAGCATTGGAATGGACAGCCCCGCCCGGCGTCGAAGGCGGCGTCGTTGTCGACGTAGCGATTGATCTTTTGCCGCGGCAGAAACGGCGTCGGCACACCGGCGAGATTGGGCAGATCGTCCATGTAGTTGTAGATCGGCTTGAGCTCACCGCGGTACGCGTCGCGCAACACATTGTCGAGACGTCCCTCCGCCTCGCCGGCGAACAGCGAAATGCCGAGATCGATCGCTTCCTGCAATTCCGGCCGGATGCCCGGCAGCATGGTGAGGGAGCCCGAAACGTGGAAACCGCCGATCGCGACCGACACGCCCATTCGGCGCAGCGGCCGGGCGATGTCCATGGCGCGAGGATATTGGTTGGATTGGACGCCGACGAGGCAAACGAGGCCGGCATTGCCGACCAGCCGCGCGATCCGCTCCGGTACGATCCGTGTATTGGTTTCGTCGAAGGCGTACATATCGATCTCGACGCCGTCGCCGAGAACGCGCCGCTGCTGGCAGTCCAACGCCAGCCCGTGCAAAGCCGCGAGCGTGTTGGACGGAACGACGGACCGCCACCACTGGATGACGTAACCGTCATCATCGTAGTGCGACGGTTTGATCAGGATGAGCGCAAACCGTTGCGATGCCACTGGTGCCCCCCTGTGCAACGGGACAATTAGTATGGCACGGAAATGCCGTTCAGCACAAATGCGGGCGGCGGGCGGAGGTCAGGCGGCGTGCTTGCGGGCCAGCAATTCCTCGGCCAGCGGGCCGAGCGCAGCTTTCAAAATCTTCCCGTTGGCCCCCGTCGGCAGCGACCGCAGCACGAAGATTTCGGTCGGCCGTTTATAGGGCGCGAGCTGTTTCGCGGCGTGGTCGGCCAGCTCGACATCTGAAATCGTCGCATCGGGTGCGGGCTGGACGAAGGCGATGATATCCTCGGTGCCGGCGGTACTGCGCCCGATCACGGCGGACTGCGTCACCGCGGGGTGCGCGTTGAGCACGGTCTCGACCTCCGGCGGATAGACGTTGAAGCCGAAGCGCACGATCAGTTCCTTGGCGCGTCCGGCGATGAACAGATGATCGTCCTCGAACCGCGCGAGATCGCGGGTGTTGAACCAGCCGTCGGCGTCGATGGCGGCGGCGGTTTCCTCGGGCGCGCGGTAATAGCCCTTCATCAGGCCGGGGCCGCGCACGCGCAACTCGCCGATCTCACCGGGCGCGACAGGCGCGCCGTCGGGCCGCGTCAGCTTCACCTCGATTCCGGGCCAGATCGGGCCGACCGAGCAATCGCCGCGCGGCCGGTCGAGCCGCGTCTGGCTGATACTTGGCGCACATTCGGTGACGCCGTAGCCGTTATTGAGCGGCAGGCCGAGCAGCGCCTCGGCCGCCGCCTTGGTCGCGGGGTCGAGCGGCGCCCCGGCCGCCGCGATGACGCGCAGCGCGCCTTTCGGAACCTGGCCGATGCCCTTGCTCTTGGCGTATTCGGCGAGCATCGCGAACAGGCTCGGCGCGCCGATGATGAAGGTCAGGCGGTCGCTTTCGATGGCGGCCAGCGTCGCGGCGGGATCGAAGCGCGGCGTTAGATGAAGCGTCGCGCCGTGATAGAGCGCGCCGAGCACGACGACGCTCAGGCCCAGCACATGCGACGCGGGCAGCACGCCATAGACGTGATCCTGCCGGCCGAGCCGGCGCAGCATGCCCGAGACCTTGGCGACGAATAGAAGATTGCGGTGCGTCAGCATCACGCCTTTCGGCGTGCCGGTGGTGCCCGACGTGTAGATCACGGTCCCGACCTGGTTGGCGCCCGACGCTTCGACCGGCTCCGGTATCGCCGTTTCGTTGAGCGGGCCGAGCGCGATGCTGCCGATGGGATCGACGGTAGCGGTTTCGGCTGCATGTCGCGCGGCTTGCGCGCGGGCGCGGGCCGAGGCCGCGACGGTATAGAGCAGTCGGCGCGCGCCGGAGAGATCGCGGATCTGGTCGATCTCGCGGTCGCTGAGCCGCGCATTCACGATCATCGGCCACGCGTCAAGGCTGGCTGCTGCGAGGAATAGCGCCACGGTAGCGCGACAATTTTCGGCGACGATCATCAGTCGGTCGCCCGGACGGATGCCTTGGGCCATCAGCCACGCCTTGGTCGCGTCGACGACGCGGGGCAGCTCGCCATAGGTCCACATGCCGCTCGCATCGATCAGCGCCGGCCGCGCCGGATCGCCGGCGGCCCACTTCGTCGCCAAGGCGCCGATACGGTTCGGCAGATCGGCGAGAAGGTCAGCCATATTTCGCCATTTCACCGGCGCGGTGCAGCGCCAGCGACATCGCGTGCGCTAGGCCCGCGACCTCGCTCCTTACCATGCTGCCGTGATCGCCCGGTACGTCGTGCACCGCAAGACCGCCCTCGATCAGGTCACCCCAGACGCGCTTCGGCGCGATCGGGAAGATGCTGGTCGTGGGCTTAAAGAATTCGACCGGCCCGAGATAGTGCCGTGGCTGGTAATCGCACAGCGCCTTGAAGGCGGCGACGTGCACATTGCGTAGCGCCGTGCCGGTGCCGTCCTCGGGAAAATCGGCCATGATCATGGGCGTCGGCAACGCAACGCCGCTGCGGTTCTTGAGTTTGTTCCAATTCGCGCGCAACGCCTCGCCGAACGGTTTGGTGCGGAACTGGTTGATGCTGACGCCAAGCCGCACCAGATGACGCGCTTGCTTCGGGAACGTCCTCGGATGCGCATAGCTGTCGATGAGCGCGACGAGCGGAACCTTGTCGCCCTTGGCCTGGAAACGACGCGCCATGTCCATCGCGATGATGCCGCCGAAGGAGTACCCGGCGAGGAAATAGGGCCCGCGCGGCTGCACCGAGCGCAGATGCGCGACATAGTAATCGACCATGTCGGCGACGTTGTCGTGCGGCTCTTCGCTGCCGTCGACGCCGCGGGCCTGAATGGCATAGACCGGGCGGGGCGTGTCGAGCGACTGGCCGAGCTTGAACAGTTCGAGCACGTTGCCGCCGATGCCATGCACGATGAACAAGGGCTCGCCGACGCCGGACTTCAATCGCACCAGCGGCGAAAAACGCGCCGGCGCTTCCTCGCTCAGCGCCGCCATGAGACGAGCGGGCGTCGAGGCTTCGTAGATCGCGGTGATCGGCAGCGACCGGCCGGTGGTACGCTCGATCTCATGGAACAGGGTCAGCGCCTGTAGGGAATCGCCACCGAGATCGAAGAAATCGTCATCCGGTCCCACCGCTGCGACATTCAGCAGCCGCTGCCACAGCGCGATCATGTCGTCGAGCGAAGGGACGGCGGTGGGTTTGACGCGAGTACGAAGCTGAATCATGCGACGGCAATCCGAAAGTGATGCGGACGCGCCGCGCCATAAGCGCGGCTGCCCGGCCGCCTTCATCATTCCTTAAAGGTGTGAACGGATTCTTAAATTAAGCCGCCGCGATAATGCCGAACTCGATCAGCTTGCGGATGACCGCGTTCGCGGCCTCTTCCGCCGACAAATGGGCCGTGTCGATCACGATTTCGGCCTGTTCCGGCGGCTCATAGGGTGAATCGATGCCGGTGAAATTCTTGATTTCGCCCCGCCGCGCCCGCTTGTACAGACCCTTGGGGTCGCGGCTCTCGGCCAGCGCCAGCGAGGCGTCGACGTAAATTTCGATGAACTCGCCGGGCTCGACCAGCTCGCGCGCCATCTGGCGCTCGGAGCGGAAGGGCGAGATAAACGACACCATCACGATCAGCCCGGCATCGACCATCAGTTTTGCCACTTCGCCGACGCGGCGGATGTTCTCGACGCGGTCGGCATCGGTGAAGCCGAGATCGCGGTTGAGGCCGTGACGCACATTGTCGCCGTCGAGCATGTAGGTGTGCTTGCCGGCGACGTAGAGGCGCTTCTCGACGAGATTGGCGATGGTCGACTTGCCGGCGCCGGAGAGGCCGGTGAACCACAGGATCGCCGGTTTCTGGTGCTTCAGGACGGCGCGCGCGGCGCGGTCGATATCGACCGATTGCCAATGGATGTTCTGCGAGCGGCGCAGCGCGAACAGGATCATGCCTGCGCCGACCGTCGCGTTGGTCACGCGGTCGATCAGGATGAAGCCGCCGGTCTCGCGATTGTCGGTGTAGGCGTCGAAGGGAATCGACTGGCCGACGCCGATATTGCAGATGCCGATGCCGTTCAGCTCCAGCGTCTTCGCCGCCGTGTGTTCGAGCGTGTTGACGTTCACCTGGTATTTCAGCTCGGTGACGGTGGTGCTGACGGTGCGCGTGCCGATCTTGAGCCAATAGGAACGGCCCGGCAGCATCGGCTGCTCCGACATCCACACCAGCGTCACTTCGAACTGGTCGCTGAGACCCGGCGGCGCGTTGGGCGGTGACAGCAGATCGCCGCGGCCGATGTCGATTTCGTCGGCGACGGTCAGCGTGACGGACTGATCGGCCACCGCCTCGTCGAGATCGCCGTCCTGGGTGACGATGCGGGTGACGCGCGACGTGCGGCCGCTCGGCGAGACGCGCACCATGTCGCCGCGCTTGATGCGGCCGCTCGACACCGTGCCGGCGAAGCCGCGGAAATCGAGATTGGGCCGATTGACCCACTGCACCCAAAAACGGAAATCCTGCGTCTCTTTGCGGTCGGCGACCTGTAGCGTCTCGAGATGCGACAAGAGGGTGGGGCCGTCATACCAGGACGTGCGTGTCGAGGGCTGACTAACGTTGTCGCCGTCGAGTGCCGAGATCGGAATGGCGCGGAAGCCGACGAGGCCGATCTTTTCCGCGAAGGCGCGATAGTCGGCGACGATCCGGTCGAACACTTCTTGGGAGAAGCCGACCAAATCCATCTTGTTGATCGCCAGCACGACATGGCGGATGCCGACCAGCGACACGAGATAGGAGTGACGCCGCGTCTGCGTCAGGACCCCGTTGCGCGCGTCGATCAGGATCACGGCGGCGTCGGCGGTGGACGCGCCGGTGATCATGTTGCGCGTGTATTGCTCGTGGCCCGGCGTGTCGGCGACGATGAACTTCCGCTTGTCGGTAGTGAAATAGCGGTAAGCGACGTCGATGGTGATGCCTTGCTCGCGCTCGGCGGCGAGCCCGTCGACCAGCAGCGCGAAATCGATCTGACCGCCGCGCGTGCCCAGCTTTTTGGAATCCGCTTCGAGCGCCGCGAGCTGATCGTCGAAAATCATTTTCGAGTCATAGAGCAGGCGGCCGATCAGCGTGCTTTTGCCGTCATCGACGCTGCCGCAGGTGATGAAGCGCAACAGGCTCATCTGCTCGAGCGTGGCGAGACGCGTTTCCAATGACGGCGTGGAAATGTCGGACGCCAATGCCATCAGAAATAACCTTCCCGTTTCTTCTTTTCCATCGAGGCCGTGACGTCGTGGTCGATGACGCGGCCGTGGCGCTCGGACAGGGTTGTGGTCAGCATTTCCTCGACAATGTCGCCGACCGACGTCGCGTCGCTTTCGATCGCGCCCGTCAGCGGATAGCAGCCGAGCGTGCGGAATCTCACCAGGCGCTGCTGCGGAACTTCGCCGGGTTCGAGCGGCATGCGGTCGTCGTCGACCATAATCAGCGTGCTGTCGCGCTCGACGATGGGGCGCTTCTTGGCGAAATAGAGCGGCACGATGGGAATGTTCTCGGCATAGATATATTGCCAGACGTCGAGCTCGGTCCAATTCGACAGCGGAAACACGCGGATACTCTCGCCCTTGTGCATCTTCGCGTTGTAGAGCCGCCACAACTCGGGCCGTTGCTGGCGCGGGTCCCAGCGATGGCCGGAATCACGGAACGAAAAGATGCGCTCCTTGGCGCGGCTCTTTTCCTCGTCGCGGCGCGCGCCGCCGAACGCGGCGTCGAAACCGTGTTTGTCGAGCGCCTGTTTCAGCGACACGGTCTTCATGATCTCGGTATGGACCGACGAGCCGTGCGTGAACGGGCCGACGCCCTGCGCGACGCCTTCCTGGTTGATGTGCACGATCAGATCGAGGCCCAGCCGCTCCGCGGTCTCGTCGCGGAACTGGATCATCTCGCGGAATTTCCACGTCGTATCGACATGGAGCAGCGGGAAAGGCGGCTTCGCGGGAAAAAACGCCTTCATCGCCAGGTGCAGCATCACCGAGCTGTCCTTGCCGATGGAGTAAAGCATCACCGGATGGGCGCACTCGGCGACCACTTCGCGCATGATGTGGATCGCCTCGGCTTCGAGCCGCTGCAAATGAGTCAATGAGGACATGGCGCGAAGCTAACGGTTCGGTTCGGTCGGAGCAAATCGTTTTTTCCATATAGGAAGTGTATTTAGAAATTATATTACACAATGAAATAGTTATTATCGTTCCGCACTTTTGCGGCGGGGCGATGCGCGAGTAAGGTGGGAGGAATGGCATTCAATCTCAAAGAGACGATCGAGGATCTGGTCGTCGCCAACCGGATATTGTCGCGCGAGAACGTGGTCGACGCCTATGGCCATGTCAGCGTGCGCAACCCCGACAATCCGCAGCGCTTCCTCTTGTCGCGCGCGCGCGCGCCGGAAGCGATCGAAGCCGACGACATCCTGGAATTCGCGTTCGACGGCGAGCCGGTCGATGCCAAGGGCAGGCGGCCTTATCTCGAACGCTTCATCCACGCCGCCATCTTCGCGGTGCGGCCCGACGTGCAGTCGGTGGTGCATTCGCACAGCCGCGACGTCATCCCGTTCGGCATCACCGGCGCCACGCTGCGGCCGGTAATGCACACTTGCGCCTGCATCGGCTTCGACGTGCCGGTCTGGGACACCCAGCCGAAATTCGGCGACACCGACATGCTGGTGTCGAACATGGCGATGGGGCGCGACCTCGCCGCCCGCCTCGGCGTGAATGCGACGGCGCTGATGCGCGGCCATGGCAGCGTTGCGGTCGGCGCCAGTTTGCGCGAGGCGGTGCACACCGCCGTCTCGCTCAATCTCAACGCCGGGTTCCAGATCAAGGCGGCCGCCCTCGGCCGCGTGACATTTTTGACCAAGGGCGAGGTCGATAAGGTCAATGGCGGCCAGCGCCCTTATGTCGGGGTCGAGCGCGCATGGGAATATTGGTGCCTGCGCGCCGGGCTGCCGTATCGTAAATTGGGGTAGGAGGAACAAACCATGATGACGCGCCAGGAGAATGAGACGCTGTGCCGGGTCGGACCGGACACGCCGATGGGCCGCACCATGCGTCGCTACTGGCATCCGATCGCGACCTCGGCGCAATTGCCGTCGCCCGATTGCGCACCGCTGCGCACCAAATTGCTCGGCGAGAATTTCGTCGTGTTCCGCGACAGCGACGGCAAGGTCGGCGTGCTCGACGAAGGCTGTCCCCATCGCGGCGTGTCGCTGGCCTTGGGCCGCGTCGAGGAAGGCGGGCTGCGCTGTCTCTATCACGGCTGGAAGTTCAACGTCGAAGGCAAGCTGCTCGAGACGCCGAACCATCCCGACCCGCGCATCTGCGACGTCATCAAGGCCAAGGCCTATCCGGTACGCGAAGTATCGGGGCTGATCTGGGCCTATATCGGCGACGCGGCGAAGGAGCCGCCATTCCGCCGCTATGCCTTTGACGAAGTGCCGGCGAGCAACCGCGTTATCCACCGCATCGACGTGCAGGCGAATTATCTTCAGCTCGCCGAAGGCGGCGTCGATTCATCGCATGTCGGCATTCTGCACACGAATCAAGTACGGCCGAGCTGGCGCGCGATGCGCCAGAGTTCGGATCAGGGCGTGCTCGACGCGGCGGTCATGGAGGACAACGCGCCGAGCCTCGAGATCGAGGACACGCCGTTCGGCTATCACTATGCAGCGATCCGCCAGTCGATGGCCGGCGGCGGCAAGCGCAACGTCCGCGTGACGCCGTTCATCCTGCCGACGCTGCGGGTGATTCCGGCGACGTTCTATTACTTCAACGTGTTCGAGACGCCGATGGACGATGTCTCGACCGCGACTTACATCGTGACGCACAGCGACCGGCCGCTGGTCGACGAGGAGATCACCAAAGTGGTCGGGCTCGACGACACGCGGTTCTATTCGCGCTCCGAATGCGCGTTCACCGCGACCTGGGCGGAGCGGCTCGGCCAGGACCGCGCCAGCATGAATCAAAGCTGGACGGGGCTGTGGGGCATCCAGCGCGAGGACGCGGTGATGGCGCTGGCGGCGGGGCCGATCCTCGACCGCACCAAGGAACATCTCGTCGCCGCCGATCAGGCGGTGGTGCGGCTGCGGCGCCGGCTGATGGACGCGGTGAAGCTGGTCGAGTCTGGCCACGCGCCGCCGGGCGTGAACCTGACGGATCTCACCAAGGTGCTGGCGCGCGACCAGGATGTCGCGGCCGATGTGCCGTGGCAGGACCTCGCCCGCGAGCATCAGGAGTTCGCTGCCGCGGCCGAGTAATCCCGGCCTGTCCTCTTCGCATAGCGAAAGACCTTGCGTCTTTTGGCGGCGTTGTGGATTCTCCCCTGACAATTGGCCTGGCGAACAATCGCCGGGCGGACCTGAGCAACAGGCGGGGAGGGATTCGATGTTTCGAAAGACATTGGCAGTGACGGCGATGCTGGGCGCCGCCGTGGCGATTGGTTTTGCGCCGGCGGCGCGCGCGGACGAGGCGCCGCCGCTGAAAATTGCGCTATTCACCGGCTATTCCGGCCCGTTTGCGATTTTCGGGCAAGAGGCCGATGCGGCCGTCGCCGCTTTCCTCAAGGAGCATGGTGATGTCGTCGCCGGCCGCAAGGTCGTAATTCTGAAGCGCGACACCACAGGTCCCAATCCCGACGTGGTCCATCGCCTGGCGCAGGAAGCGATCACACGCGACCATGTCGACGTCATAATCGCCGGCGACTACACGCCGAACGCGCTGGCGATAGCCGGCCCGTCGGCTCAGGCGCATGTGCCCGTGCTGATAGCCAACGCTGCGACCACTTCCATTCTGGAGCGCTCGCCGAGCGAGGTACGCCTTGGCTTCACGACATCGCAAGTCGCGGTGCCTTATGCGAAATGGGCTGTGGCGCACGGTTATAAGCGCATTTTCGCGATCTACACCGACTATGGGCCGGGCATCGAAGCCGGCGCCGCGTTCAAGAAGAGTCTTGCCGAGGCCGGCGGCACGCTGGCCGGCGAGGTCAAGCCGCCGCTGCGCAGCCCCGATTATTCGGCATATGTCCAGCGCGCCAAGGATTCCGATCCGCAGGCGATCTTCATCTTCGCGCCTGCGGGTGAGCATCCGCAAGCGTTCCTCAAAGCCTATGCTGACTCGGGCCTCAAGGAAAAGGGCGTGAAGATCCTGGCGACCGGCGACCTGACCGATGAGCTTCAGTTCGACGCGCTTGGTGACAAGACCCTCGGCATGTACACCGTTTTCCATTACTCTGAAAATCACGATTCCGCCTTGAACCGTCAGTTTGTAAAGGATTTTTACGCGTTTGCTCAGCCTCACGTTCGGCCCGATTTCGGCGGTGCCTGCACTTACGACGTGTTGCAGGCGATCTACAAGGCGGCGGCGGCGCAGGGCGGCAAGCTCGACTACGACAAGACGATCGCGCTGCTGAAGGGCATGAAATTCGAATCGCCCCGCGGCCCGATCATGATCGATGACCACCGCGACATCGTGCAGAACGTGTATATCCGAGAAGTGCGGAAGGTCGATGGCAAGCTGCAGAACGTCGAGATCGATACGATCCCGATGGTCGACGATCACGGCAATCAGGTGAAAACGAACTAGCTGCATCGACACTGTGCGTACTTCGAGACGCACACTTCGCGTGCTCCTCAGCATGAGGTTGAAAGGGAAGTGGCATGAGAAATAGCCTTCATCCTGAGGAGCGATGCCGAGCATCGCGTCTCGAAGGACGCAAGTCGTTTGTCCAGCTTGCCGCTGTTCTCGCGTTTATGGGAGTTGTCGGCGTGCTTCCGGCCCAGGCGGACGAGCCGGTGCCGCTCAAGATCGGGTTTCTCGGCTCGTATTCCGGCGGCGCGGCGGCGTTCGGTCAGGAAACCGACACCGCCATCAAGGTCTGGATGCAGCAGCACGGCGATGTCGTCGCCGGGCGCAAGATCGTATTCCTGCGCCGCGATACCGGCGGTCAGGCAAATGTCGCGCGCCAGGAAGCGGCCGAACTGGTTTCGCGCGACAAGGTCGAGATGATCGCCGGTATTGCGCTGACGCCGGAGGCGTTCGCCGTAGCGACCGTTTCGACGCCGGCGCATGTGCCGGTACTAATCGTCAACGCGGCGACGACGTCGATCCTCGACAAGGCGCCGTACATGGCGCGCTTCGGCTTCACCACCGGGCAGGAAGTCGCGCCGTTCGGCACATGGGCGTTCAAGCACGGCTATAAGAAGGTCTATGCCATCTATACCGATTACGGGCCGGGGCTCGAGGCGGGTCGCGTCTTCAAAAGGACCTTCACGGCGGCGGGCGGCGAGATTGTCGGCGAGGTCAAGCCGCCATTCACCACGCCCGACTATTCGCCCTACGTGCAACGCGCCAAGGACGCGCATCCGCAGGCGATCTTCATTTTCGCGCCGGCGGCGGGCCATCCCGAGGCGTTCCTCAAGGCCTACAAGGATTCCGGACTGACCGAGGACAAGGTTCAGATTCTGGCGACCGGCGATCTCACCGACGAAAACCAGTTTGCCCAGCTCGGCGACGCCTCGATCGGCATGATCACTGTGTTCAATTACTCCGATGCGCACAACTCGGCGCTCAACAAGGAATTCGTGAAGGCTTTCATCGCTGCGGCACCAACGCCCGGCATGCGGCCGGAATTCACGGCGGTGTCCGCCTATGACGTGATCCACGCCATCTACAATCTCGTCGAGGCGCAGCACGGCAAGCTCGATCCCGACAAGACGATCGCGCTCTTGAAGGGGATGCACTTTGAATCGCCGCGCGGGCCGATCGCCATCGATCAGCACCGCGACATCGTCGAGAATATTTATATCCGCAAGGTCGAGAAGATCGACGGCAAGCTGCAAAATACCGAGATCGACACGATCCCGATGGTCAACGATCTCGGCGAGCAGGTGAAGTGACGGATTGCCTCGCGATGCCTCGCCGCTTCACCACACCCGTCACCCCCGGACTTGATCCGGGGGTCTATCTTTTGTCGATGGATCGCCGGGCCGAGCCCGGCGATGACGACAGAAACTAGGCGATGGCCGATTTCATCAACATTCTCGGCGCGGGCGTTGCCTACGGTGTGCTCCTGTTCCTGATGGCGGGCGGCTTGTCGGTGACGATGGGCATGATGGGCTTCGCCAATCTGGCGCATGGCTCGCTGTCGATGCTCGGCGGCTACATCGTCGTGATGCTGATGAACTGGTACGGCTGGCCGTTCTTCGGCGCGCTGCCGATGGCGGCGATCGGCGCGGCGGTCGCCGGCGTGCTGGTCGAGCGCACCATCTTCAAGCGCTTTTATTGGGGCAATCAACTCGACCAGGTGCTGCTGACCATCGGCATTGTCACCATGACGGTCGCGGGCGCGACCTTCGTCTGGGGCGCGGTGCCGCCCGCGGTGCACGTCCCTGAGTTTCTCGAAGGCCGCGTCCATGCCGGGTTCTTCGATATCGGCTCGTACCGCCTGTTCCTGATCGTGTTCGGTGGCGCGCTGACGGCGGCGATGGTGCTCGGCCTTGAGTTCACCAGCTTCGGCGCCAAGATTCGCGCCGCCGTCGACAATCGCCGCATGACGGTAAGCTGCGGCATCAATATCGACCGGCTGTTTATGCTCGCCTTCGCCATCGGCAGCGCGCTGGCAGGGCTGGGCGGCGGCCTCGCGATCTATCTGGTCGGGCTCGATCCGTCCTTCCCGGTGAAGTATCTGGTCTATCTGCTGGTCGTGGTCGTGGTCGGCGGGATGGGCTCGATCCGCGGCACGCTGGCGGCGTCGCTCGCGCTCGGCATCTGCGACGTGGTCGGCAAGTACTACATTCCGTATCTCGGCGCCTTCATCATCTACGGCATCACGGTCGCGATCCTGATGGTGCGGCCCAACGGCCTGTTCGGCCGGGGCGGGCACTGATGGTCGCCGTTCCCGCGCCCGGCTCGGCCGCCGCGACGACGCAAACGGCGCGCGCGCTGTTCGTGCGCCGTGCGGCATGGCGCTGGGAAGAGATCGCGTTCTGGGTGCTCGCCGCCGCGAGCTATTTCATCTTCCCAGGTCATCTCGTGCTCATCACCCAAGCGATGATCACCGGTCTTTTCGTGGTCTCGCTCGATCTGATGTTCGGCTATGCCGGCATTCCGTCCTTTGGCCACGCCGCGTTTTTCGGCATTGGCGCCTATACCGCCGGCATCCTGGCGCGCGACTGGTGGGGCGATCCGTTGGTTGGATTGGTCGCGGGCGCGCTGGTGGCTGGTCTCGCCGGCGCGATCTGTTCCCAGATCGTGGCGCGGCTCCATGGCATCGCGATGCTGATGGTCACGCTGGGCATCGGCCTGATTTGCTACGAGATCGCGAACAAGTGGAACTCGATGACCGGCGGCGATGACGGGCTGCAAGGCATGCAGATCACGCCGCTGCTCGGCCGGTTCACCTTCGACATCGACGGCAAGGTCGGGTTCATCTACTCGTTCATCGTCATTTTCATTCTTTATCTGGCGGCGCGGCGGCTGGTGAATTCGCCGTTCGGCCTCGCGCTTAAGGGCATCCGCGAGAATGTCCGGCGCATGCCGGCGCTCGGCATCGGCGTGCGCGCGCAGCTCGCGCTCGCCTTCACCATCTCGGCAGCGTTGGCCGGCGTGGCGGGCGCGCTGCTCGCGGAGACGACGCAGTATATCGCGCTCGAAGTGCTGGGTTTCGACCGCTCGATCTCGGTGCAGATCGCACTGGTGATGGGCGGCATGGGCAATCTGATCGGCGGCATGATCGGCGCCATCGCCTATACCGTGCTGCGCGACCAGCTTTCGCTCATCAATCCGGCCTACTGGGATTTCTGGGTCGGCCTCATTCTGGTCGTCATCGTGATGACGGGCACCGGCGGCATTACCGGCATTCTGCGCCGCACGGTCGATCGGGTCGCGGCGCGGATCAAGCGATGACCGCAGACATCGTTCTCGAGACCGAAGGGCTGAACCGCTCCTTCGGCGCGCTTCGCGTGACGCAGGACGTGTCGTTCAAGCTGCCGCGCGGCGCGCGCTTTGCGCTGATCGGGCCGAACGGCGCGGGCAAGAGCACCTTCATCAATCTGCTGACCGGCGCGCTGATGCCGTCGAGCGGCCGCATCCGGCTGCATGGCGAGGACATCACCCGCGTGCCGTCGCAGGACCGCGTGCGGCGCGGCCTGGTCCGCACGTTCCAGATCAATACGCTGTTCCCACATTTGACGCCGCTCGAGGCCACGGTGCTGGCGATCGCGCAGCGGCACGGCTTGTGCGTCAACCCATTCAAGCGCCTCTCCGGCTGCCACGCCGAAATCGATGAGGCGCATGAATTGCTCGACAAGTTTACATTCGGCGCCGACGGCGAGCGGCCGACGCACGAGTTGGCCTATGGACGGCAGCGCCTCCTCGAGATCGTGCTGGCGCTGGCGGCGCAGCCCAAGGTGCTTTTGCTCGACGAGCCGGCGGCGGGCGTGCCACAGCAGGAAAGCGCCGAGATTTTCGAGGCGCTGGCCGCGCTGCCCGACGACATCGCCGTGCTCTTCATCGAGCACGACATGGACGTGGTGTTCCGCTTCGCGCAGCGCATCACGGTGCTGGTGGCGGGACAGATCCTCTGCGAGGGCACGCCCGAGGAAATCGCCGACCATCCGCAAGTGCGCGAAGTCTATCTCGGCGATGGCGAAGATGTCTGACGCATTGCTCGACGTCACGGAACTGAGCGCAGGCTACGGCGACAGCCTCGTGCTGGAGCGCGTCTCGCTGTCGGTGCCGAAAGGCCATTCGCTGGCGGTGCTCGGCCGCAACGGCATGGGCAAGTCGACCCTGATGCTGGCGCTGATGGGCCATCTCAAACTGCGGCACGGCACGGTGCGCTGGCGGGGCGAGGACATATCGCGCGCTTCGCCCGACCGGCGCGTGCAGATGGGGTTGGGTTGGGTGCCGCAAGGGCGTGAGGTATTTCCCTCGCTGACGGTGGACGAGCATCTCGTCATTGCGGCGCGGCCGGGTCCCTGGAACCGCGAGGCGGTCTATGCGCAATTCCCGAAACTGGCCGAGCGGCGACGCAATCTCGGCCGCGAACTGTCGGGCGGCGAGCAGCAGATGCTGGCCATCGGGCGAACCCTGATGACCAATCCAGAATTGTTGCTGCTCGATGAACCGCTGGAAGGGCTGGCGCCGGTGATCGTGCAGGACATCGCGCATCGCATCCGCCGGTTGATGGCCGAGCAGGGCCTGACCATTATCTTGGTCGAACAGCATACCCGTTTTGCTCTCGGCCTGACCGAGCAGGTCTTGGTGCTGGAGCGCGGCCGCGCGGTTCACTCGGGACCGAGCGTGGCGCTGAGGGACGATGTCCAGGCTCTCGACCGGCTGGTCGGCATGCGTTCGTTGCGCGACCGGGCTGCGGCGCACTGAACCTGCTGCGCGAGGCGAGGCGCCGGTATATGATAGATGCACAGTCTGGTGAGAGCAGGGGTCGCCGGGCGATGACAAGATCTAGGGGAAGAGGAAGATTATGAAGACCGAGACCATCGAATACCGCTCCGGCGCCACCACCATGCACGGCTATATCGCCTATGACGAAAAAAAGCCGGGAAAGCGGCCGGGCGTACTCGTCTGTCACGATATTTTCGGTTTAGCGGATGACCCCAAGCGCCGCGCCCACATGCTGGCCGAGCTCGGTTACTGCGCCTTCGCGCTCGACATGTATGGCGGCGGCAAGATTCCGAAGGATTTTCCCGAAGGCATGGGCCTGCTGATGGCGCTGTTGAACGATCGCGCCGAGCTGCGCCGCCGCGTCAATGCCGCGCTCGATGCGATGAATAAGCGACCCGAGGTCGATGCCGGCAAGACGGCGGCGATCGGCTACTGCTTCGGCGGCAGCACCGTGTTGGAACTGGCGCGCAGCGGCGCCAATGTTAAGGGCGTCGTCAGCTTCCATGGCGGCCTCAACACCCCGACCCCCGCGGACGCGAAGAACATCAAAGGCCAGGTCCTGGTCTGCCACGGCGCCGACGATCCGCTGGTGCCCCCCGCCGAGGTCGATGCCTTCATCAAGGAAATGAAGGACGGCCACTGCGATTGGGAACTGATCCATTACGGCAACACCGTTCACGCCTTCACCAATCCCGCGAATGACGGCAAGGCCAACCCGGCGGCGAAATACAACGCCAAGGCCGACAAGCATTCGTGGGAATCCATGAAGGAATTGTTCGGCGAAATCTTCGCGTAGGTCTCGTCATGGCAGTTCGTTTCGATAATCGCGTCGCGATCGTCACCGGCGCGGGCGGCGGCTTGGGCCGCGCGCATGCGCTGGCACTCGCGGCGCGCGGCGCCAAGGTCGTGGTCAACGATTTCGGCGGCGCGCTCGATGGCTCCGGCGGCGCGGCGACCCCCGCGCAAAAAGTCGTGGCCGAGATCAAGGCAGCGGGCGGCGAGGCGATCGCCAACGCCGCCTCGGTCACCGATTTCGCCGCCGTCGAGGCGATGGTTGCCGAGGCCTGGGCGAAATGGGGCCGCGTCGACATTCTCGTCTGCAACGCCGGCATCCTGCGCGACAAGACCTTCGCGAAAATGGAGCTGGACGATTTCCGCGCCGTGATCGAGGTCCATCTCATGGGCTCGGTCAATTGCTGCAAGGCGGTGTGGGAAATCATGCGCCAGCAGAATTACGGCCGCATCGTGCTGACCTCATCGTCGTCGGGCCTGTTCGGCAATTTCGGCCAGTCGAACTACGCCGCCGCCAAGATGGGGTTGGTCGGGCTGATGAACGCGCTCGGTCTCGAAGGCGCCAAGTACAACGTGCACGTCAATTGCCTGGCGCCGACCGCGAACACACGCATGACCGACACGCTGATGCCGCCCGAAGTGCTGGCGGTGATGAAGCCCGAAGCGGTCTCGCCGGCGGTGCTGGCGATGGCGCATGAAGGCGCGCCGAACCGCGCGATCATCAATGCGGGCGCCAACGGGTTCGAGCGCACCTACGTCGCGATGACGCGCGGCGTACACATTCCGCTGAGCCCGGATTCGCCCGATCAGGTGGTCGCGCGCTGGGAAGAAATCTCTAACCGCAAGGACGATCTGCTGCCGCAGAACGCGGGCGGGCAGGGCGGACAGGAACTGGCCAAAGCGGGCGTCAACCGCACGACCCGGGGATAACGAGGAGGATACATCATGCGCAGCGCCGTCATCGTTTCGACCGCACGCACGCCGATCGGCCGCGCCTATCGCGGCGCCTTCAACGACACGCCGGCGCAGACTCTGGGCGGGCACGCCATCGCCAACGCGGTGAAACGCGCCGACATCGCCCCGGCCGAAGTCGAAGACGTGATCATGGGCGCGGCCTTGCAGCAAGGTTACCAGGGCGGCAACGTGGCGCGGCAATGCGCGCTGCGCGCCGGGCTGCCGGTCACCGTCGCCGGCATGAGCGTCGACCGGCAATGCGCCTCGGGCCTGATGGCGATCGCGACCGCCGCCAAGCAAATCACCGAGGACGGCATGCAGATCGCGGTCGGCGGCGGGCTTGAATCGATCTCGCTGGTGCAAACCAAGGCGATGAACATGCAGCGCGATCCGTGGCTCGTGCAGCGCGATGAGGCGCTCTACATGGCGATGATCGAGACGGCGGAAATCGTTTCCGACCGCTACAAGGTTTCGCGCGAGGCGCAGGATGAATACGCGCTGCAATCGCAGCGCCGCACCGCCGAGGCGCAGGCCGCCGGCCGCTTCAACGACGAGATCGTGGCGCTGCCTTCGACCATGGTGTTTCAGGACAAGGAGAGCGGCGCCGTCACCAAGAAGGACGTCAATCTCGCCAAGGACGAGGGCAACCGCGCCGACACGACGTTGCAAGGCCTCGCCGGGCTGAAGCCGGTGTTCCAGAATGGACAACGCATCAAGGAAGGCAAGTTCATCACCGCCGGCAACGCATCGCAGCTTTCGGACGGCGCGTCGGCCGCGGTATTGATGGAAGAGAAAGAAGCGGAGAAGCGCGGCGCCAAGCCGCTCGGCCGCTATGTCGGCATGATTGCCGCCGGCTGCGAACCCGACGAGATGGGCATCGGCCCGGTGTTCGCGGTACCGAAGCTCTTGAAGAAGCACGGACTCAAGATCGACGATATCGACCTCTGGGAGCTTAACGAGGCGTTCGCCTGTCAGGTCATTTATTGCCGCGACCGGCTCGGCATCCCGAACGACAAACTCAATGTCGATGGCGGCGCGATCTCGATCGGCCATCCCTACGGCATGTCGGGCGCGCGCATGCTCGGCCACGCGCTGATCGAAGGGAAGCGCCGCGGCGCCAAGCGTGTCGTGGTGACGATGTGCGTCGGCGGCGGCATGGGAGCGGCGGGCCTGTTCGAGGTGCTCTAGCCATGTCGGGCAGCGACATCACGCCGTTCCAGGCGGCGCTGCGCCGCCATTGGCTGACCGTGCTGATCGAAGGCATCGTGCTGCTGGTGCTCGGGGCGCTCGCGATTGTCGTCCCGCCGGTCGCGACACTCGCTGTCGCGATCTTCCTCGGCTGGCTGCTGCTGGTCGGCGGAGTGGTGGGATTGACCACCACCTGGATGATGCGCCAGGCGCCGGGTTTCACTTGGTCGCTGATCTCCGCGATTTTGGCCCTCATCGCCGGCGGCATTCTGATTCTGTGGCCGGGCGGTGCGGTGGTCTCGCTCACCTATCTGATGATCGCGTTCTTCTGGATCGAGGGCGGGGTTTCTATCCTCTATGCGCTCGACCATCGCCGGCAACTCAGCGGCCGTTGGGGCTGGATGCTGCTCAGCGGCATCGTCGATCTGGTCCTCGGCCTGATCATCGCTGTGGGATTGCCGGGTTCGGCGGCGTGGGCGATCGGCCTGCTGCTCGGCATCAACCTGATCTTCGGCGGTTCCGCCCTGATCTCGATGGCGCTTGCAGCCCGCGCGGAATGAAGGCAGCCGATCTTTTCGACGTGCGCGACCTGGTTACGGTGGTGACCGGCGGCGCCAGCGGCATCGGCCTCGCCTATGCCGAAGCGATGGCCGATAACGGCGCGAACGTCATTCTGTTCGATCTCGACCAAACGCGGCTTGACGCCGAGACCAAACGGCTCGGCGCGCGCAGCGTGCGCGCCGATGTGACGGACCGCGAGGCGCTCAATCGCGCGTTCGACGAGACGGTGCGCGACATGGGGCGGCTCGACGTCGTGTTCGCCAATGCCGGGATCGGCGGCGGGCCGGGCTTCCTGACGCTCGACGGCAAGCGCAACGATGAGCGCGCGTTCGAAAAACTCGAACCCGATTACTGGGATCGCATCTTCAAGCTCGACGCGACGGCCCTGTTCTGGACCATCCAGGCGGCGGCGCGGCACATGAAGGCGGGGAAGGGCGGGCGCATCATCGTCACCAGCTCGATCTCCGCGACCAAGACCGAGAGCATGGTTGGCGCGCCTTATGTCGCTGCGAAGGCCGCGGCGGCGCAGCTCGTGCGTCAGGCTGCGCTGGAACTAGCCGCGTACAACATTCTGGTCAACGCCATCGCGCCCGGCCCGTTCGTCACCAACATCTCGGGCGGGCGTCTCAAGGACGAAGGCGTGCAGGAGGCGTTGGCGAAATTCTGCCCGCTGAACCGCCTCGGCTTTTCCGACGATATTCAGGGCCTCGCGCTGTTCCTGGCGTCGCCCGCGTCGAAATACATGACCGGCGCGTCGCTCACCGTCGACGGCGGCGTGACGCTGGGGTATCTCGGCTAGGAGCTAAGCGCCGTAAGGCGGCTTGTGCCAGCCCTTGGGCGACAGGGTGAAAATCTCGGCGCCG